>CAZWVO010000199.1:0-4680 GCA_964637535.1 uncultured Flavobacteriaceae bacterium | reverse complement strand
TAATATAACCATAACACAAAGGTATAAAAGTTTTTTACATTGCGCTTTATTGCTGTTTTATTATGGTTTTGTAAATAAATACAGCAAAATACTGTAAAATATATTGCAAAAAACAGCAAATTGATTTTTTTTAGTTAGTTTTGAAGTTCAAATTTGGTATAACTAAATTCCTTAACAGTAATGCAAGACCAGCTATCATCTCCCCAATTTCCAAAAACGTACGAAGAAGAATCTCGAAAATTTGAAAAAATAAACACGGGCATTCATCAGCACTCACACGATGCCTCTTATTATGTAGCTAATGAAATAGCACAACTTATAAAGCAGCGGCAAAAAGAAGGAAAGATGGCCGTTTTAGGTTTGGCAACCGGTTCTACTCCTACTAAAGTATACGATTATCTTGTAAAATTTCATAAAGAAGAAGGCTTAAGTTTCTTCAATGTAATTAGTTTTAATTTGGATGAGTATTATCCTATGCAACCCCAATCTATTCATAGCTATGTACGTTTTATGAAGGAGCACTTGTTTGATCATATTGATATGCTCCCGAAAAATATTCATATACCTGATGGTACTCTTGCTAAGGAAAATGTTAGGAAATTTTGCCAAACTTATGAAAGTCATATAGCTAAGGCGGGGGGCATAGACATACAAGTTTTGGGTATTGGAAGAACCGGACATATTGGTTTTAATGAGCCTGGTTCCTCCATAAACAGTAAAACACGTATGGTGCGTTTAGATCGGGTTACACGTTTGGATGCTGCTAGTGATTTCTTTGGTCAAGAAAATGTACCTACAAAGGCCATTACCATGGGAGTAGGCACTATTATGGCTGCCAAATGCATCATTTTAATGGCTTGGGGCGAAGGAAAAGCTCCCATTGTAAAGGAGGCGGTTGAAGGCATTATTAGAGAATCTGTTCCCGCAACCTTCCTACAACAGCACCCTAACTGCAACTTCATTATAGACCAGGCAGCCGCTTCTTTTCTAACACGAATAGCTACGCCCTGGTTGGTAGAAGAATGCCAATGGAACGAAAAATTAATTAAAAGTGCCTGTATATGGCTTTCCAATACCCTAAATAAAGCCATTCTAAAATTAACCAATGAAGACTATAACGAGTATGGAATGGGTAATTTAATCGCAGAAATAGGAAATGCAGAACGCATCAATTTAAAAGTATTTAATCAGTTACAGCATACTATTACGGGCTGGCCCGGTGGAAAACCTAAGGCAGATGATAGCCAAAGACCAGAGCGAAAAGATCCTTACCCAAAGCGCTCTTTAATTTTTAGCCCACATCCTGACGATGACGTTATTTCTATGGGAGGAACATTATTGCGCCTAGTAGATCAGGGGCATGAGGTACATATAGCCTATCAAACCTCTGGTAATATTGCAGTTTTTGATGATGAAGTCATTCGTTTTTTAGATTTTGCTACAGACATTCAGGAACAAAATCAGGAGTTACAAGCAAAATTTAAGGAGATACGCGCTTTCTTAAAAGCTAAAAAACCCGGACAAATAGATAGTGCAGAAATTCAACATATTAAAGGCCTTATCAGAAAAGGAGAAGCCTTGTCTGCCTGCAGGTATTGCCAAGTGGCAGAAGATAATGCACATTTCTTAAATCTTCCCTTCTATGAAACTGGAACGGTAAAGAAAAAACCCCATTCCGAAGCCGATATTCAAATTACCTATGAGCTCCTTAACAAAATACAACCGCAACAGATTTTTGCAGCTGGTGACCTTTCAGACCCGCATGGAACGCATAGAGTTTGTTTAGCAATTATTTATAGCGCTATTGCACGCTTAGTAAAAGAAAAGGTAGACTGGATAAAAAATTGCTATGTATGGTTGTACCGTGGAGCATGGCAAGAATGGGATATAGCAGATATGGAAATGACCGTACCTATAGGTCCAAAAGACATGGCAAGAAAGAAAAATGCCATTTTTAAACATCAATCTCAAAAAGATAGTGCCATGTTTCCCGGAAATGATGAACGTGAATTTTGGCAACGCGCTGAACAACGTAATATGGAGACTGCAAAAAAATTTAATGCATTAGGGTTGGCAGAATACGAAGCCATGGAGGGTTTTGTTCGTTATCATTTTTAAGCCTATTTCCAACGCTATAAAATGCTAAAGCCATACGGTGTTTAACCTACAGAAAATTAGTGTATGCCGCCAAAAGTGAAGCAATTGTATTACATTTAAGCGAGAAAGAGTGCTATGATCCAAAAAGATAAATGGGCCTGGGCCTGGGTACCCGTATTATATTTTACACAGGGACTACCCTATGTTATTGTAGTTACCGTATCCGTAATTATGTATAAGCGGTTAGGAATCAGTAATGAAGACATTGGTTTTTATACAAGCTGGCTATATCTTCCTTGGGTTTTAAAACCACTTTGGAGTCCGTTTGTAGATCTAAAAAGCACCAAACGTAAATGGTTTATAGGCATGCAACTGCTCATTGCTATAGCCCTACTAGGTGTAGGTTTATCGTTGCCTACCAACCTCTTTTTTGTTACTACGCTTGCGTGTTTTTGGATGGCTGCTTTTGCATCTGCAACGAATGATATTGCCTCCGACGGGTATTATATGATAGGGCTTTCCGAAAACAAACAATCTTTTTTTGTTGGGATGCGAAGTACCTTTTACCGCTTGGCTATGGTAACCGGAGAAGGGCTAATTGTAATATTAGCTGGCTTTCTAGAACATCATTATGGAGACAACGCCAAAGCCTGGTCTGTAACCATGACCTGTACTGCAGTGCTCATGTTGTTGCTTACCATTGCTAACTTTTTTGTTACACCAAAATTTGAACGCGCCCCTGGAATACAAAAAGAGAAACCAAAGAGTTTTGGAGCCGTATTTTCTTCTTTTTTTAGAAAGCCTCAAATAGGTATTGCGTTAGCTTTTATTCTTACCTATCGTTTGGGAGAATCCCAATTGGTAAAAATGGCTTCTCCGTTTCTACTAGATGATCCTGCTGATGGCGGTCTTGGTTACTCAACAGAGGCCCTAGGTACTATTTTTGGAACTGTAGGGGTCATAATGCTCTCTTTGGGAGGTATATTAGGCGGAATCCTAATTTCTAGGGATGGATTAAAAAAATGGATGCTACCTATGATTCTTTCTCTTAATATACCCAATGTACTATATGCTATTTTGGCCGTTACCAAAACAACCAGTATCGTTGCCGTTGTGACCACCGTAGTTTTTGAGAAATTTGGATATGGATTTGGCTTTGCCGCTTTTCTTATTTACCTCATATACATTGCCGATGGCAAATCTAAAACTTCTCATTACGCTATTGCCACAGGTTTTATGGGATTGGGCATGATGTTACCTGGAATGATAAGTGGGTACATACAACAGTGGTTAGGGTATTCTGGTTTCTTTATATGGGTGGTAGTTGCCGCTCTTCCTGTTCTATTCCTTTTAAAGTACGTGAAATATCCCGCCGATTATGGTAAAAATTCCAAAGCAACCGATGCCTAAAATACCTTCATATATTAAAGCAACCAAAACCTTATCACTTGTAGAAAAGATAGGCCAGCTCTTTATGCCCGCTGCATTTATTAACGATACAGAAACGGAGATACAAGCCTTAGAAAATTTAATTAAAGAAGCGTGTATTGGCGGACTCTGCTTTTTTCATAGTCGGGCAAGTGCCGCTACAAATTTTGAGGGTAAAAAAGAGATTGTGTATAACCAGCATAGTCTTATTACTTTAAAAAAACTAATAGCGCGTTATCAAGCTGCAGCAAAATACCCTTTATTGATTAGTATTGATGCAGAATGGGGCTTGGCAATGCGTATGGAAAACACGCCGCAATACCCTTATGCTATTACCCTTGGAGCAATTACGGATAACAACAAGCTTATTTATGACGTGGGTAGGAACATTGCCCATGATTGTAAGGTAGCAGGCATACATTGGAATTTGGCTCCTGTGGTAGACATCAATAACAATCCAGATAACCCTGTCATTGGATATCGCTCTTTTGGAGCAAGCAAAACGAATGTATTACAGAAAGCCAAAGCCTTTATTGAAGGCGCAAAAAGTGAAGGAGTTTTAAGTTGCATTAAACACTTTCCTGGCCATGGTGATACGGCCACTGATTCTCATCTAGGGTTACCAATTATTAAAAAAACTAAAGAAGAGCTATGGAACAATGAACTCTATCCCTTTAAGGAATTAATTCAAGAGGGTATTGAAGCCGTTATGGTAGGTCATTTGGCAGTACCCGCCTTAAGCAACGGGAAAGCAATTTCTGCTACCATTTCTAAAGATATTATAAAAGGAGTGCTGAGAAATGAACTTGGTTTTACCGGCGTAGTTATTTCCGATGCCTTAAATATGCATAGTGTGTCTAAAAATTTCCCTACTAAGGGCGATTTAGAATGGCATGCTTTTGATGCTGGAAATGACGTTCTATGTTTTGCAGAACATCCTAAAGAAGGCATAGCTACTATTTTAAAAAATGCTAAAAACCATCAAATTGAAGCTAGCTTTAAACGGGTTTGGGAACTAAAACAAAAAGCATATCAACAAGGTGCTATTTCTAATGCTACGTCTTTAACAAATGCCTATACACTAAATACAAAACTAGCCCATGAAAGTCTTACCCTACTAAAGGGTACAGAGGCTGAAATAGGCAGGTTTATTAC
>CAZWVO010000198.1:0-4692 GCA_964637535.1 uncultured Flavobacteriaceae bacterium | reverse complement strand
GTGCTAAACGTTCTATTTTCCATTCCAAATTGGATTGTAAACAGTATCTTATTCTATCGTGTAAACGATTAGGTCTTCCTTGCCAAAATTCTAACGAAACCGGTTTTACCAAATAGCCACCCCAATGTTCTGGTCTTAAAATTTCTTTTCCTTCGTATTCCTTTTCCAATTCTTTTAAACGAGTTTCTAAGGGTTCTCTTGACGGTATTACCTGACTCTGTGGGGATGCAATTGCGCCTAATTTACTACCCGCTGGTCTAGAGTTAAAATAACCATCGGAAGCAGTTTTAGTTATTTTCTCTGCTGCTCCTTTTATAATAATTTGACGTTCCATATTTGGCCAAAAAAAAGAAAGGCACACTTTGGGATCTGCTGCTATTGCTTTTCCTTTTTCACTCTCATAATTGGTATAAAAAATAAAACCCTCTGCGGTAAATTTCTTTAACAATACCACCCTGGTTTTTGGAAACCCATCTTCATCTTGCGTAGCTAGCGTCATTGCATTGGGTTCCTCCACTCCTTGCGAAGCCTCTACTTCACTAAACCACTTCTGAAATAACTCCATAGGGTTATTAGAAATAGCATCTTCCATAAGAGCACTCTTTTTGTACGTTTTTCTATAATTTCCAAGGTCTTTTTGCATGATCTCAAATAAGAAAACAAGATAATCAAAGTTCTGGAAAAAGATTGCAAAAAAAACAGTATTAATACCCTGTATTTATGTGGTTCCACATAAAAAGGTATTAGTTAAAGTCAAACACTTTTCCATCTTCTGCTAAGAGCACATTTGGAAAAATCTCTTGCGCTTCTTCTTTAAACTGATGAAGCGACTTATACCGGGTAGAATAATGACCTAAAACCAGTTGGCCTACTCCTGCATCTTTAGCAATGGATGCTGCTTCTTTTGCTGTTGCATGTTTTGTTTTCTTTGCCAGGTGTGCTTCTGTTTCTAGAAAAGTGGATTCATGATACAACACATCTACCCCATGCAACTGCGGTATAAGTGCCGGTTTATATTGGGTATCACTGCAGTACGCATAGCTTTTTGGTGGTGGCGGATCAAAGGTAAGCTCCGTATTTAAAACGGTACTCCCATCATCTAGCACTACATCCCTACCATTTTTAAGATTTTGATAGCTACTAATATCTATATTATATTTTTGTACCGCTTCAATATGAAGCTTTCGTTCTCCAAGTTTTTCTTGGAACAAAAATCCATTGGTATACACTCTGTGATTTAATGGTATGGTAGTTACCGTAATTTTTTCATCTTCAAAAATTGGTTCGGGTTCTTTAGCGGTAAGTTCATGGAAATGAAGGGGGTAATTGGTCCAAGAATCGCCCAGTTTTAAAAAAAGGGTGATGGCTTCTTTAATTCCCTTAGGTCCATAAATATGCAACGCCTTTTCCCTCCCTAAAAGTCGAAATGTAGCAACCAAGCCGGGTAAACCAAAGAAATGATCTCCGTGTAAATGCGAGATAAAAATATGATTGATTCTAGAAAATTTTATTTTGTGCTTGCGCAACTGCATCTGCGTACCCTCTCCACAGTCTATTAATACCATGTGATTTTTAATCTCCAGAATTTGAGCAGACGGGTGTGTTACTGTTCGAGGAGTAGCGGCATAGCAACCTAAAATATGTAGTTTCATGATCTATCAGCATTATTAAGAAGCCCTTAATCTAGGCATTAAAGATCCAAATCGCGTTCTATTTCCTCCATTTCTATAATATCTTTTGCTTCTTGTATGGTAGGAACCAAACAGATTTCATCTGGAACTTCGTCATAAGAAACTGCATTACTTACCAAAACAAAGGATTTTTTAGCTGCTCTATGGGTGTTAGATAGGTGTAAGAATTCTAACAAATCGGCTGCTTTAAGCGTTGTAAAAGAAAAAAGATTAAGAATGATATGATCTTCTTTTAATGAAGGATAGGATTCTCTTAATTTTCCAAGGAATTGTATTAAGGTACCCCTTTCCTGAGCAACTATGCTGGTATGTCCTTCTTTACTAATAATCATGATGTCTTATTTAATAATTGAAGCTAGTAAGTATATTACTGCCATGCGGATAGCAACGCCATTTTCTACCTGATTTAAAATAATAGATTGATGCGAGTCCGCCACATCGCTAGTGATCTCTACCCCCCTATTAATAGGTCCTGGATGCATTATTACAATTTCTTTATCTAAGCTTTGAAGCAAGGCCTTATTTACACCAAACTGCTGCGTGTACTCTCTGGTAGTTGGAAAATAACTAATATCCATACGTTCATTTTGCACGCGTAGCATATTAGCCACATCACACCAGTTTAATGCTTTTCGTAAGTTAGTCTCCACTTCTACTCCTAACGAAGTAATATGTTTAGGGATTAGGGTATGCGGACCACATACTTTAACATTAGCCCCTTGTAATTTTAAGGCAAAGATATTAGACAAGGCTACTCTAGAATGCAATATATCTCCAACAATTACAACGTTTTTACCCGCAACATCTCCAAGTTTTTCTCTAATGGAATAGGAATCTAACAAGGCTTGTGTAGGGTGTTCATGAGCACCATCTCCAGCATTAATTATTGCCGCTTTTACATGTTTAGATAGAAAGATACCCGCTCCTGGATTAGGGTGTCGCATAACTACCATATCTACTTTCATAGAAAGGATGTTATTAACAGTATCTACAAGCGTTTCTCCTTTTTTTACAGACGACTGCGCAGCCGAAAAATTAACCACATCTGCAGAAAGGCGTTTCTCTGCAAGTTCAAAAGAAAGTTTTGTTCGGGTGCTATTTTCAAAGAAGATATTAGCAATGGTAATATCGCGAAGCGACGGTACTTTTTTAATCGATCTATTAATAACCTCTTTAAAGTGATCTGCGGTTTCAAAGATGAGCTGTATATCCTGCTCGTTCAGGTATTTTATGCCCAGTAAGTGCTTCACACTTAATTTACTCATTTGCTTTTTGGTTATTTAATACTATAATCTAAAATTTAATTTAAAGCGTTATCTAGTATCTAATCGTCTACAAGATAAACTACATCTTTCCCATCATGTTCTTTCCACATTACCTTTACCTTTTCTTTATTAATAGCATCTACCTGCCGGCCTCGATAATTGGGCATAATGGGTAAATGTCTACTAAAACGACGGTCTATTAAGGTTAATAATTCTATTTCTTGTGGCCTTCCAAAAGACTGAATTGCGGTTAACGCTGCTCTAATACTGCGTCCAGTATAGAGGACATCGTCTATAAAAACTACTTTTTTACCTTCTACCAGAAAATCAATTTCTGTAGAGGTAGCTTCCAATATTTTATCGCCTCTTCTAAAATCATCTCTAAAAAAAGTGATGTCTAACAGCCCTAGGTGTATTTCTTTTACGCCGTATTCTTCTCTTAAAATTTGGGTTAGGCGCTGCGCTACATAAATTCCACGAGGTTGAATACCAATTAGCACGGTATCTTTAAAATCTAAATGGTTTTCTAATAGCTGACAAGCTAAACGGTGAAGTATGATGTGAATCTCTTTTGCGGAAAGCAGTACTTTTTGACTCATGAGTTAGGTGACCAACACTTTTGGAATACAAAAATAGGGATTTCTATTTACATAGTAACAACAAGACGTAGTTCCCTACCCCAAAATAAAAGCCCTAGCAGAAATCTGCTAGGGCTTTTAGCTATTTTAAAAATGGAAAACTTACTTCTTTTTAGCGTTAGCTTCCATTTTATCTTTTAACGCTTGTAATTGCTCATTAGCATCACCAAGTGTTGGCTTAGCTTCTTCAGCACTGGTAGCAGCTTTCTTCTGCGCCGTTCTTACATTACGTTGCTCTTCTTCTCTAAAGATAGCGGTATGACTGGCAACTACTCTTTTGAATTCTTTATTGAATTCAATAATCTTAAATTCTGCCTCTTCACCTTTCGCTAACTTTTTACCGTCTTCTTTTTCCATATGACGTTGTGGAACAAAGGCAGTAATATCATCGTTAAAGTCAATAACAGCTCCTTTATCTACAATTTCAGTAATAGCGGCTTTGTGAACCGTATTTAATGCAAATTCGGACTCGTATTTATCCCAAGGATTTTCAGTAGTTTGTTTATGTCCTAAACTTAGTTTACGACCTTCTACGTCCAATTCTAATACTTCAACTTCCAAGGTATCTCCTACAGTTACAAACTCTGAAGGATGCTTAATTTTCTTGGTCCAAGAAAGATCAGAAATATAAATTAAACCATCTATTCCTTCTTCCATTTCTAAGAACACACCAAAGTTGGTAAAGTTTCTAACAATACCTTTATGCTTAGAACCTACAGGATACTTTGTAGTAATATCTGTCCATGGATCTGGAGTTAATTGCTTAATTCCTAAAGACATTTTACGGTCTTCTCTATCCAGGGTCAATACTACAGCTTCTATTTGGTCTCCAACTTTTACAAAATCTTGAGCAGAACGCAAGTGCGTAGACCAAGACATTTCAGATACGTGAATTAAACCTTCAACACCTTCGGCAACTTCAATAAACGCACCATAGTCTGCAATAACAACTACTTTACCTTCTACTTTATCACCAATTTTAATGTCCTCGCTTAACGCCTCCCAAGGATGTTTCTCTAACTGTTTTAATCCTAACTGAATTCTAGATTTGTTATCATCAAAATCTAAGATTACTACATTGAGTTTTTGGTCTAGCTC
>CAZWVO010000197.1:0-4754 GCA_964637535.1 uncultured Flavobacteriaceae bacterium | reverse complement strand
TACATTCTCTTTTATCTTATTATATATTTCTTGTAGGTCGCGTTTAACAGCTTTCTGAGTTCGTCTTCCGGTACTTTTACCAAATCCCCTATAATCTACCATTAAGACATCGTAACCGTGTCGCGTAAAATCTACCGCAAATTTACCCCATCCTTTGATGCTTTTAGAGTTTCCTTTGAGGTAAAAAACAATTCCTTTAGGGTCTTTTACCTTAAACCGTAACCCATTAATTGTGGCACCATCTCTAGTCTCAATATTATATTCTTCCGTTTCCTGATTCTCGTAATGAAATTGAAACTCTTTGGGTAGTTTCTCTGGTTTAAACATTAAATAGTCTTGCAAAAAATAAAGCAACACACTTATAACAACATAAGCAGTTACAACAATACTAAGAACGTAAGCCCAGTATGGCATGGATATACATTTAAATTCTAAGATACGAAAAAAAAGAGGGCCATTTAAGAAGTTGTGTCAAAGTTGATGCGATGTAACAACAAGCCCGAACCCGGGGCTACATAATTTAATTGTACTGAACTATCATCCATTAGGGAATCTTTTAGGGTCTCCATAGTTAATTCTCCCTTTCCTAATTGAATTAAAGCCCCCATTATCATACGAATTTGATATCGCATAAATCCAGACCCGGTAACATGTAAGGCGTAACTTTGGTTTGGAAAAAAGCTTGCCGACACCACTGCATTTTCTTTTAAAATACAAGTGTTAATAGTTCTTACAAATTGCGAATTGGGTCTAGGTCTAGATGTATACGCCTTAAAATTATGCGTCCCTTCAAAAAGTTTAGCAGCTTGTTGCATAAGCGGGATGTTCAACTCCTGAACAATGTTAGCCAGGAAGGGAGCACAAAAAGGATGGTTCTTATCGCCATGAGAAAAAAGATAAATGTATTCCTTTTCTTTAGGGTGCTGAATAATATTAAACTTATCATCGACTTCACTTATTCTAATTACCTTAATATCAGGAGGTAAATTTTCATTAAAAAGCTTAACAAATTCCTTTAAATCGTGTAAAGGTTCGTCTTCAATAAAAAGCTCGCAGGCTGCCTGTAACGCAGAAACTTTAGCGTCTGTTCTTCCCGATCCGATAATTTTGAATTTCGTATTAGGAAGCACAAACCGAAGTGTTTTGCTCAGCATCCCTTCTATAGTTTTAAACCCTGGCTGTTTCTGCCATCCACTATATCTGAAACCCAAATATTGTAGTTCAACAAGATAAAAGTAGCGAATTCTTTTCATGGGTCTCTGGAAAAGTCAAAAATACAGTATCTTTTTATTCCTTAAAATGCTGTAACAATTTATAATATCAATTGTCTATTATATAGCAATCAAAAAACAATCAAATGAACACTTCTACTACAGTTAAAAAAAGGATTCAAATTGTAGATGCACTCCGTGGTTTTGCCCTGGCAGGTATTGTTGTGGTTCATATGGTAGAAAATTATGTTGGTGCTCCCCTACCACAAGGTGTTGCAGAGCAGATGGTACAGGGTATTCCAGATTACATTGTAAATGGTTTTATTGAACTCTTTTTAAGAGGTAAGTTTTTTGCCATTTTTTCTTTTCTTTTTGGACTTAGCTTTTTCCTTCAAATGAGTAGTGCCCGCGACAATGGAGTTAATTACAGTACTAGGTTTCTATGGCGACTACTTATTTTATTTGGTATTGGCTATGTGCATCATTTGTTCTATAGAGGTGATATTCTTACCATCTACGCTTTTTTTGGACTATTTCTTGTTCCTTTTAATGCCTTAAAGAATAAATGGCTATTAGCTATAACCGCCATCTTATTTTTGGGATTGGGTCGTTTTATTGTTTTCTATCTAACTGAAGGAGAACCTTTTTTCTTGCCTGGAATTTTAGATCCTAATAACCCCGATGTAGCTGCATATTACGAAGCAATAAAACATGAAGGTATTGTAGATGTATTTTATTCTAATGCCACTCAAGGTCATCTAATGAAGGCAGATTTTCAGCTTGGGATTTTTTCAAGAGGCTATTTAACCCTCGCCTTTTTCTTATTAGGGTTATACATTGGAAGAATTCAATTTTTTAAGCAGTTTAGAACCCAAAAAAAGTGGACAAAAAAGGTTTTAATTTGGTCTGTTGTAGCACTTTTTATTTGTTTTGCAATTACCGCTGCCGCTTTTTCACAAATAGGACCTGAAGGAGGTTTAACAAGTTGGCTAGCCATGATTGGACTTACTGGCTACGATCTTAGCAATATTGCAATGACCTTTATTATTTTGGCACTTTTTGTACAAGTATATAAAAAGCAATGGGGAGAAAAATTAATGAATCATTTTGTTCCCTATGGGCGTATGGCGCTTACCAATTATGTTGCGCAAAGTATAATAGGAACCTTTATTCTTTACGGTTGGGGGCTTGGATATTTAACGGAATTGCGCAATAGCTATACTTTTCTTATTGCCCTTCTTATAATTGGTTTTCAAATGTGGATTAGTAAGATATGGTTGAACCATTTTAGATATGGCCCCTTAGAATGGTTATGGCGAATGTTAACTTATCTGAAATGGATTCCTTTGAAAAACTAGCCAGATAAGGCAGTAATTTGCGTTTTTAGTGTTCTTTTTTTATCATTTATTGCGTTTTCACCACAAGTTTAGATGGATACCCAACATTACTAACGCTTCATCGAAAATTTTAAAATAAAGCGATTTTAGTGCCGTTTTTAAACAATATTAAAAGGGGCGTAAAACTTGAATTTGTAATTTATGAAATTTATCTCTCGTATTATACCTTGGAAAGTTAATATAATCTTAACCTCGCTTATATTGCTACTTCTGTTTGTGTGCAGTTTCTATGGATTGTATACTAATCGCTTTTATTTTTTTAAACCGGACAACTATATTTTCCCCATACTAACCCTAGTCCACTTTACTTTTCTTTATGTATTATGGTTTAAGGTTAAAGCTGGTGAAGCTGCTGATCCAATAATGCGAAATCTTGAATATGCCTTATACGTTATTGTTTTTGTTTATGTATTTAAGGTGTTTGATAATGTAAGTATTTTATTATCATACAATGAAATGGAAGGATATGTTATTCCCGAAACCTTTATTCCGATGGCTACTGGCATTGTAGCCTTACATGTGATTCTTGTATTTCTAACACTGGTTTCGTTTAAACAACGACAGCAAATAATAGGAAAATACCATTTTGAAGATGCTAATACGGGCTTTGATACCTGGTAAAACAAAAAGACCCTGATAACTATCAGGGCCTCTTTTAAACAACATTTATAGTAACCTAAAACTATAAATTATTAATATTAGCTTTGGTATTATTGTATAATGATCTTTCTGGTAAACGATGTTCCTTGATCATCTACTACACGTAACAAGTATATTCCAGCAGGCAATGCTTGTACATCTAAAGCCATATCACCAGATAGGCGTCTTGTTTTAGCAGTAACATCGTTTCCTGCAAAATCAGCTACGGTAACAAAATACTTGCGATCTTTATCTAGCTCCATAGCCACATTAATTACATCTGTTGCCGGTAAAGGAAATACCACTGCTGATTTCCCCGTTGTTGTATCAGACACCTCTGTTCTTGTAACTGCTATGGAATTGGATAAATCATAACATCCTACTAAATCCGTAAACGCATTGTTTCCAGCTTCTAAGCCTTCTAAACCATCGGCAAAACTCAAATGCCAGATTAAACATACGCCTGGGCCAGCTACATCAAAATTAACTGCACTTGGTGTTGGCGGTAATCCTAAGATTAGTCCGCGATCATCCGTTACTACCCATTGCGAGTTAGCGCCACTGTTTCCAGATAATTCTACATTAGATACATTATCTGCTTCTCCGTCTCCTACTGTAAATTCATAAGGCCCGCCTGTGATCTCTCCTCCATCTGCTGTACAAGAAGCGCTAGCCGACCAATAGCTTACACCATTTTGTGTGCCATTACCAACATATGTGTATGGAGCATTTCCTACGATAAAATCTCCTGCACCCCACAAGCCTTGTGCTACTGCCAATGATTCTCGAATATTACCTGCAGCACCCCACTGTACAAAATCAATCACATTAGAAGCGTTTCCAAATCCGCCATTAGCTGGAGTGTCTGGAAGGTAAAATGACAAACCATCATTATCTACTCCTACTTCTACATTATAAGATACTTCAACATATTGAGAAGGTTGTACATTTAAATTTCCATTTACAGTTAATGCCTGCAATTGTCTGTAAGTGCCTGGACGAAGACACAACCAATACTCACTTAAATCGATTGGAGCATCTCCGAAATTAGTTATAGTAACTGTAGCTAAATTTTCTACAGGATTCACCATTGTAATACGAGGATTTCCTGGTTCAGAGGTAGCAGCATTTCTAGTTACTGATATGGAATTGGATAAATCATAACATCCTACCAAATCCGTAAGCGCATTGTTTCCTGCTTCCAAGCCTTCTAAACCATCTGCATAACTCAGGTGCCAGATTAAACATACCCCTGGGCCGGCTACATCAAAGTTTACTGCTTCTGGTCTTGGTGGTAATCCTAAGATCAGTCCCTGATCATCCGTTACTACCCATTGTGAGTTGGCCCCACTGTTTCCAGATAACTCTACACTAGATACATTATCGGGAATACCATCACTTACGGTAAACTCATAAGGGCCGCCTGTAAGTTCGCCACCTTCTGGCTGGTTACGATATACTCTAATCTCATTAGAAAGATCATAGGCTGCTCCGCTTAAATCAGAAA
>CAZWVO010000196.1:0-4763 GCA_964637535.1 uncultured Flavobacteriaceae bacterium | reverse complement strand
CTTTACAACAGCATTTAAATTGTCTATCTGCTCTTTCGTGATCTGCATTCTTGTAGCTTTAAAATGGGTGGCAAAAGTAGTACATTTTAAATCTCCTTACAAGTTTTAACTTCCCTAGTAACACAAGATTATGTTATTTCTTTTTGTCTGCTTTCAAGAATGAAAATAGAATGGACTGCAGAAAGGAGAGTAATAAACTAAAAAGTAAGGCCCACCAAATTGTATTCACGGTAAAACCAGTAATAAAATAATCTGCCAATAGTATGATAATCGCATTGATAATCAGTAGAAATAAACCAAATGTAACAATGGTCACCGGTAGGGTAAGAATAACTAAAATAGGCTTGACTATAAAGTTGAGGAGACTAAGAACAAGGGCCACTACAATGGCCACAAGATAGGATACCACTTCTACTCCGGGTAACACTTTGGAAAGAATGACCACAGCTAATGCGCTAAGTAAAATGCGTAAGATAAATTTCATGGTGCGTGTTTTAAAAATAAAAAAAGGTACCGAAAACGTCGGTACCTTTTAAAGATAAGTAATATTGTAATACCTTAGTTGATATATAGTCCTGTAAAATCTAACGGATCTACACCAGGTAAGTTAGAGCCATACTTTGCGTTAATGGCATCTACAATAAGTCCGGTGATTAATGCATATCCTCTTGGTGATGGGTGTACACCATCTAGGGAAAAACCACCTCCTGTAGCATATACATCAGTAACTACACTACCATCAGATAATACTTGACCATCTGCTGCAACAACTTCTCTTAGGTACGTGTTTACATCTACAAAAGCAAGATCGTACTGAGCGGCTAAGGCCTCAATAGTCTGGTTGTACGAAGCTAAGGCAGTAGCAATAGATCCCTGCTCTGATGGAGTAAGTACCCATTGATCCTCTAATGGAAAGGTTACCCCATTAATAGCTAATTGTCCTGCGTTTGCCGCTGGTAAGCCAAGCGCTTGAAGTGTAGCAAAAGCAGTTTCATTTAACTGTGCAATTACAGTTTGACTTGTGAATACAATGAGATCATCTGCAGTTGCCTGTCTAGCTTGTCCATATAGAAAGCCTAAAACACCTGCTGTTGGAGCGTCTAAACCACCTCCTATTAAGGTCTGTGTAAGTTGTGCAGAAATGTCTGTAAGCGATTCATCTCTTATGACCATTGCACTAGGCCCGTCTTCTGAAAAAACAATAGAACGCTCTGGTACTCCTAAGAAGGCAAATGCTCCGTTTAAGGCAGCAAACTGCGCATTTAAAGTGGGTATTTGAGGTCCAAATGCAGGATTAGTAGGATCTAAAGGATTATGCGGTACCGTAGTGAAAAAAGGAATAGAAGTAACATCGGGAATGTTAGCTACCACACCATCTGCACCATTCGCTGTCATTGTTGCTAATAGACCATCATAGATTCCTGCAAATGCTGTAGGATCTGTAATATCATTACTTCCATAGGTGCTAGGGTCCGGATTTCCTGTTTGATCTACCCCTAAACCACCAGAAGTAGCAAAACTTAAAATATCGTTATTTCCTATCCAAAGGGAGAAAAAAGTGGGTGCTTGTTGCGCAGCATCCGCTAAAACAGTTGTGCCTGGGTCAGAAGCAAAGCGCACAAAATACGGGTTTGCCAAACCTGCGGATAACCCCTGCACGTTACCGTACCCTGGTAATAATAAATGAAAACTTTTAGCTCCCGGAACTCCCATATTGTTAAAAGGACCCGCTAAAACGTTAGATATTTCTGTAGTTCCTGATCCGCTAACCGGTACTGGTGCCGGAGAGCCAGAAGAGAAATCTAAAATTAATCGATTGCCAAAACCAGGTAAAGGCTGCCCCCCTAAGGTTACACCGCCTAAATTATCGGCCATAAAAGGAATATTAAAATTGCCACCTCCAACAAGTGCAAAGTTAGATGCTAACATATTAGGATATGAAGCGGTTTGTCCATCAATAAATAAGGCGTTGTCAGAGAATCCTGCGGTTAACGAATTTCCTAGTGACACATAATTAGAAAAGTTGGCACTACCCGCGGTAAATTCTACCATTGGCTCTTCCGGAATAGTAGGGATTACTTCATCATCATCACTACAAGAAACAACTACAAGCCCGAAACAGGCGAGCAAGGTATAAAGCTTTTTCATGAATACAATTTTGAGTTAGTTTAAGTTAAAATGCCACTAAAACGGCATAAAATCAAAATTAACCAAAATTATGAGACCTGCAACAGGATAGGCTAAAAAATTATGCATGCATAATAAATTAGCTGTTTTTTTAACATTTTATGAATACAAAGGCGAATTAACTGTTATTTGTTTTCGGCCAAAAAACGAGAAGATTGCTCAAAAAACAGTTTAGGCTGTTCTGCATGTAACCAATGTCCGGCATTAGCAATAGTCTCCAATGTTGCCTCAGGAAAATGATGTTGAATTTCGGGAAAATCGGAGGTCACAATGTATTCTGATCGATCACCTCTAAGAAATAAGGTTGGACCATTATACTGGGCTGCTGTGCTAATATTTTCGCCAATTTCTTCCATGCTACCGCTAAGTACGTCTAAGTTGCATCTAAAGCCTAGCTGTTCTTTGGTTACCCAATACAAATTTTTTAGCAAAAACTGCCGTATTCCTACATTGGTAACGGCTTTAGAGAGCGCAATGTCTGCTGTTTTTCTTGTTTTTAACGCTTCAGCACTAAGGCTGTTAAGGGCATCTAAAAGTTCCCCATGATGCGGAGGGTAATACTTGGGCGCAATATCGGCCACAAGAAGTTTTTCTACTAGCGCTGGGTAGCTACATGCTAACTGCATTGCGGTTTTGCCTCCCATAGAGTGGCCTAGAACAAGGGCTTTGACAATGTTGTAATGCTTCATATAATACCGTACATCTTCGGCTAAGACATCGTAATTAAAGTCGCTGGCATGAAAACTTTTTCCATGGTTTCGTTGATCTATTAAATGGACTTCAAAACCCTCTTTGGCATACTGCGATCCCAATGTTTTCCAATTATCAGACATTCCTAGGAAACCATGTAATATAAAAAGCGGCTTGCCTTCGCCAAGAATTTTAGAATGAAGTAACTGCATTATTGTAATTTGTTTAAGTACATATTAACTACATTGTCTAAACCAAGATACAGCGATTCGCAAATTAGCGCATGTCCAATAGAAACCTCAAGTAGGTGCGGTACGTTTTCTTTAAAGAATTGGATATTATCTAAACTTAAATCGTGGCCGGCATTTACACCAAGCCCTAATTCATGTGCCGTTTTAGCGGCTATAGAAAACGGCTTTATTGCCTCATACTTGTCTTGACTAAAGCTCTTGGCATAGGTTTCTGTGTACAGCTCAATTCTATCCGTTCCTATTTTAGCCGCTCCTTCAACCATGCGGATATCTGGATCAACAAAAATGGAAGTTCTAATTCCTTTGTCTTTAAAAGTGCGAATCATCTCTTTGAGAAAATCATGATGCTTTACAGTGTCCCAACCGGCATTAGAGGTAATGGCATCAACCGCGTCGGGAACCAGTGTAACCTGTTCGGGAACTACTGCTAATACCAATGCTACAAAAGAATCAATGGGGTTGCCCTCAATATTATACTCCGTAGTCACTACTTTTTTTAAATCTCGTGCATCGCTATATCGAATATGGCGTTCATCTGGCCTAGGGTGAATAGTAATTCCCTGCGCTCCAAAAGATTCAATATCTGCAGCAGCTTCTAATATATTCGTGATATGCCCGCCTCGTGCATTTCTCAGGGTTGCCAGTTTATTAATATTAACACTAAGTTTTGTCATTTTCACAAATCTGTTAAAGAGCTTGTAAAAATACGAAATAGAGACACCTTTTGATACTTTAAAATTCGTATTTTGCGGTTGTAATATAAAGCCTATGCAGATTCTATCTCACATACGTACTACCTTGCCTATTTTTGGGGTGAAAGATTCCTTAAAGGAAGTGATCCGCTTTTTTAAGGATACTACTTTTTCTCATGTGGCGGTAACCGAAGGAAATAACTTTTTAGGAGTTTTAGGAGAAATTGACCTCCAAAATTTTGAACCGGATAAAAAAATAAGCGACTATCGCTATAGTTTGGAGTCTTTTATGGTTCGTAAAGATACTTCTTGGCTTGATGTTTTAGAGGTGTTTGCCAGAAATGAAGCTAACCTTATCCCTGTTTTGGATGAGAAGGATATGATTTTAGGCTATTATGACTTAACAGACATTGTGGGTGTTTTTATTAGCACCCCTTTCTTTACAGATCCAGGAGCCATACTGGTAATAGAAAAAGGGATTAAAGACTATTCCTTTAGTGAGATTGCGCAAATTGTAGAGGGTAGTAATGTTAAACTTATGGGAGGCTTTATTACAGGAATACGCAATGATGTAGTAGAAGTAACCATAAAGATTGGTAACGAACAGCTCAACGATGTTATGCAAACCTTTAGGCGCTACAATTACACCATAATTTATGGAAATACAGACGATCAGTTTTTAGAAGATCTCAAGGAACGGTCAGATTACTTAGATAAATACCTTAATGTATAAGGTGCTGTTGTCTTCGTGTTGAGGCAAATAAAAAAAGAACAAGGTGAAGATAGCAATCTTTGGACAGACAGATCAAAACAATACAAAAGCATATGTGCAAGAACTCATAGATGAGCTGAAAGCCGTAGAAGCAACTATTGTTATTGAAGAAACATTTTATACCATGTTATCTGCTACAGAAACATTGGGCTCCTTTGCCACATTCAATAC
>CAZWVO010000195.1:0-4763 GCA_964637535.1 uncultured Flavobacteriaceae bacterium | reverse complement strand
ATGATAAACGTATTGAATTGACTATTAAAAAGATGTTAGAAGATCAGGTATTTGGTAAATATACGATGCAAGCCATGGCCGAAACCGTAGGGTATAACAGCATTAGTACGTTTAGCAGAGCTTTTAAAGAGCGTACCGGAATGCGCCCACTAGAATTCTTGGAAAAAAGAAAAGGTGACCCCCGCAATTCATGAATTAGACTATTTCATCTCTAAAAAAGCGTTTTTTTCTTCCAAATAGGTTATCTTGAAGCCACTTAGTTTTTAATTAACCTTTTAAAAAACATTTTATGAAAGCAAAGAAAAACGCTCCAAAAGAGAAAAAAAAGCTCCAAAAACTCCAAAGCTTTGAAATTGCAAGGTTTGAAAATACCAAAACCATAATAGGAGGAGGATATGATTGGACCATAAATATTACAACTCAGCCTGACTAGTAAAATCCTTTTAGATTGTAATCTGAACAGAAAAGCCTCCGAAAAAATCGGAGGCTTTTCTGTTTGATGTGGAGCATACGGAAGTAAAAAAAGTGGCTTCTGCTTGCTGTTTCTTAACAAAGGAAACACGAATGCTATCCACAAGAATATGTGCAAGGAGTTTTTAAAAAATCAGTACTTTAGGACTATTCCAAGAAACTAAACAAACTTGTATGAAAACCAATACCCGTTTTCTATTCGTCACCCTTTTTCTTTGTTTTTCTTTTTTGGCTAAAGGCCAAGAAAATAAAGTCCATGATAGTCTTCTTAAAATCTATCATCAGATGCCCAAAGATACTAGCAAGGTTGAAATGCTATATGATTTATGCGAATCGGTAATGTTTATTAATACCGAGTTATCAAAAAGTTATGCCGATAAATTTCTTGTGGCTGCCAAAGCATATGGCACACCAAAGCAGGTAGGTTCTGCCTATTATGCGAAGGCAAGAATACAACGAACTATTGGCAACAAAGATTCTCATAATATTTATGTTGCAAAAGCTAAAAAAATATTCATTGAGCAAAACTACCTTAGGGGTATCATTGATACAGACAAGGCAATGGCCATTATCTATGATGAAGATGGTAGGGATGACCTAGCCATAAAACTACTGCTACAAAACATTGAAAGAGAAAAAATTATTAAGGACACGGCATTATTGGCCAATGATTACAAACATTTGGCAGGGATCTATTCCGATAAGACAAATTATACGCTTGCCCTTGAATATTGCACATTGGCATTGAAGATGCATAAAAACGCCGACGATCCGCTGCGCTATGCCGATGCACTTTTACAAATGGGCTATATTGAGTCGGGACTCGGGAACAATCAAAATGCTATTACAAACTATACGCAAGCTCTTGACATTTATATTGATCAAAATGATAAGTTGTACCAATCTATTGCGCACGACGTGATTGGAAGTAGATATTCTGCGCTTAACAACACTGTTAAAGCCAAAGAACATTACAGCAGCAGCCTTATTTTGGCTAGAGAAATGGATAGCCCAGTTGCAGAATCTAATGTATTGATATCGTTAGGAAGCGTTGAAGTTGCAGCTGAAAAATATGATGAAGGAATCTCATACTATAAATCTGCACTGCTTTTGGCCGAAAAAACTGAAAGAACTGGTATCATCATTCAAATTTTATATTTAATAGCGAAAGCCGAGTTGCTAAAAAACTCCTTAAAGTCAGCTCTCGAATTTGCAAATAAAGGCCTGAGTATCTCTAAATCCATTAAAGAATCAGCTTCCATCTCCGGCTTTTATAAGCTGCGATCGGAAATTTTCCAAGGTCAGAATAAAACAGTTTTAGCATTAAAGGATTACAAAGCGTATGAAACCATAAAAGACAGCCTGTATACGATTGAAAAAACGAAACAAATAGAAGATTTACGTGCCGTTTACGACACCGAAAAAAAAGAACAACAAATTGCCCAGCAAGACATTGAAATATCGCTTTTAGAAGAAAAAGAAAAAACGAGTAAACTTCAAAAGATTGCCTTAGGAAGCGGTTTAGGCCTTTCTGCTTTGGCGCTGGGTTTTGGATTTTATGGTTTCCGTCAAAAAATAAAGCGAAATAAGCTTGAGAAAGAAAAGATAGAGACCCAATTGGAATTTAAAAAGAAAGAACTCACCACCCATGCCCTGCAACTCGCCAAAAAGAACGAAACCCTTGAAAATCTAAAACAAAGGGCTAAAGAATTGAAGTCTTCCGAAGTTCAGAACGGATATCAGCAATTGATATCTGCCATTAATTTTGATTTGCAAGACGATAACAATTGGGAGAATTTCTCGCGCTATTTTGAAGAAGTGCATAAAGATTTTAATAGTACTGTGGCCAATAAGTATTCCGATATTACACCAAACGAACTGCGTTTAATGGCCCTCTTAAAAATGAACCTTTCCTCCAAAGAAATCGCCAATATCTTAAATATTTCCACCAATGGCATTAAAAAGGCGCGGCAACGCTTGCGCAAAAAAATGCAACTTACTACTACCGAATCCCTTGAAAGTGCCGTTCTGAGCCTTTAGCAGAACCTCAGTAAATACTACGTTTTCCCAATTATTTTGGCGGAGTATACCATTTGTACCCCCTGTTTATTACTTTATTAGGTTTGGGAAAAGCTATCTTGTTATTAGATTAAAATTCATAGAAGTCTTCAAGTAGGCATACAAGCATTTTTTAGCAATTTAAAAGTCTTAAAAACTACGTTCGTTGCTCTTCCTCACACAAAACCAAACTTATATGAAAGCCAAGTTCATTCTAATTTTAGTTCTAATTCAATTATTCTCTTTTCCATTAATTGCTCAAAAAAAAGCAAACATCGATAGTCTATTGCAAGTCTATAAAGATCTACCTAACGATACCACGAAGGCTATTATTATCGATGACATATTCAAATTCTATATAGATCAAGACACCTCTAAATTAAAGGAATATGCTAAACAGCAACTTGAGTTATCTAAGGAAATTGATTTCCAAAAAGGAATAGGTAAAAGTTGGCATAAATATGCAGTCTATTTTTATAATAAAAGTGAGCTAGATTCGGCCAAATTCTATTTTACAAAAACCTTAAAGAAATACGAAGATATTGGTTTTATAAAAGGGCAGGCTGTTGCTAGGTTAGATCTTGGTAAAGTAGTGAATGAATTAGATGATTATGATACTGCTATTAAGGTGTTTTCTGATAACACCGAATTTTATAAAAAAATTAAGGACTCCTTTCATTTGGCAAAAACCTATGAAATTGAAGCGAGAGCACATTTTTTTAATGACAACTATAAGTTGGCACTTAATAGAAATATCAAGGCCTTAAAGTACTTTGAGTCAAAAAATCTAATCACAACCTCCGACATTTATAAGTTTATGGCTTTCATTGAATGTGAGTTACAACACAATGAAAAAGCCTTAGAATACGCAATTAAAGCTCTTACTACCAATGAAGTAAATAAAAAGGGGTTTGTAAATTCTATTTACAATACGATGGGTATCATCTACACGCAACAAAAGGATTTTAAAAAAGCAGATAGTGTATTCAACAAAGCATTTGGTATGGCCAAAGAAGCAAATTGGCCTTATATGCAGAAGTTAGTACTGTACAATCATAGCAATAGTTACAAAGAACGTAACGACTATGCTACCGCCCTAAAAAAGGCACAAGCATATCTTGAGATCGAAAACATATCCTCAAATAAAAAAAATTCCTCTCTAGGGCAATTAGCAATGGGTACTGCTTTAGTAAAACTGAATAAAGCAAAAGAAGCTAAAGTCTATTTAGATAACGCTCTGGCAGCTGCCAAGAAAGAGCGTGTAGTTCGTAGACAAATTCTAAGCTATCAAAATCGCGCAGAAGCAAATGCCAAACTAAATAAGTATATGGAAGCATTTGAAGACCATAAAAAATATGCCAAGTTGCGAGATTCTGTCTTGAATGAAGCCAAATCAAATCAAATCGAAGAAATGCGTGCCATTTTTGATACCGAAAAAAAAGAACAACAAATTGCCCAACAAGAGACGGAAATAAGTCTTTTAGAAGAAAAAGAAAAAGTAAGCCAACTTCAAAAAATAGCCCTAGGTGGTGGTCTTGGGCTTTCAGTCTTGTTAGCTGGTTTGGGATTTTACGGCTTTCGTCAAAAAATAAAACGAAATAGCCTTGAAAAAGAAAAGGTAGAGGCCGAACTGGCCTTTAAAAAGAAAGAGTTAACCACCCATGCCCTACACTTGGCCAAAAAGAATAAGGTATTGGAAGAGGTAAAACAAAAAGCCAAGGAACTCAAATCTGGTGAAAATATTGAGAAAGGTTATCAAACCTTGGTACAGACCATTAATTTTGATCAACAAGATGACAAGGCTTGGGAAAATTTTACACAGTATTTTGAAGCGGTACACAAAGACTTTACAAAGCAGATTGTGGAAAGATATCCCGAAATCTCCAAAAACGAATTGCGTTTGATGGCCCTCTTAAAAATGAACATGTCTTCAAAAGAGATTGCCAGTATCTTAAACATTTCTGCAGACGGCGTTAAAAAGGCACGTCAAAGATTACGTAGAAAAATGCAACTTACTCCCGAAGATTCATTGGAAACTACGGTAATGGCATTTTAAACCTCTTTTTACAACTCTCCAAAACATCAATAAAATATACCCTTCCCAGGGGGTACCCCTTTTGTACCCCCTTAAAAAAAAGACGTACCCCCTTCGTACCCCTTCCTTTTTTTTAATCTCACAACAAGCGCTCTAGGTTTGTGGTGTTGTTAGTTCAACAATCAAGTTTTGTGGTCTT
>CAZWVO010000194.1:0-4765 GCA_964637535.1 uncultured Flavobacteriaceae bacterium | reverse complement strand
TCCTTAATCTATGTATTAAAAAAGGATTAAAATCCATTTTAAAGCCTTCTGCCCCACTTTTTACAACCACAATGAACTTTGGGTAGGAAAAATAGAATTTGATCATTTGAGGCTAAGCGCTGTAATTCCATTTTAATAAACAAAACCAATCGATATATTTTATATATATAGTTTTTGTCTATAATTAGAATTTACCCTCTTTAAAACGATATTGCCTTAATTATGTCCGTGTAGGAATGAAAAATACCTTAGCTTTAAAAGGTATTTCATCAATGCTTTCTATCACATGAAAATTTTAATCATCCCAGATAAGTTCAAAGGATCTTTGTCTGCTAACAAAGTGGCAGAAATAATTGGGGAAGGAATTAAGCATGCCTTTCCGCATGCCAGCCTACATACTGTTTTAGCCTCCGACGGTGGAGATGGCTTTCTAGAGGCTGTTGCTAGGCATACCGCATTTACAGAGGTATCTATAAAAACGCTTGATCCTTTAGGAAGGTCAATCATTGCTCCCTATCTAATACAAGCCGGTTCTAAAAGCGCGTACATAGAATTAGCGTCGGCCTGTGGTTTGGTGCTGCTAAGCCAACATGAAAGGAACCCGTTAATGACGTCCACCTTGGGTACTGGATTGCAGATTATGGATGCGCTGCAGAAGGGAGCACAAAAAATTTATTTAGGTTTAGGAGGAAGCGCTACCAACGATGGGGGTATAGGGGTAGCCCACGCTTTGGGATATTCTTTTTTAGACCAATACGGAAATCCCCTTTTCCCTAATGGAGCAGCCTTAAGCCAAATTCATACTATTGTGCCTTCTACCAGGAAGTATGCCACAGAATTTTCTTTTGTTGCTGTAAACGATGTAGATAACCCCCTTTTTGGTCCAGACGGAGCGGCTCATACCTATGGCGCACAAAAAGGAGCAAGTTTGGATGTGATTCAACAATTAGATCGGGGATTAAAACACTTGCATGAACACGTACTCAGTCAAATGGGAAAGGACCTAGCCAACACTCCAGGCGCTGGCGCCGCGGGAGGTACGGCCTATGGCCTTAATGCCTTTTTTAATGCTCATTTTTGCAGTGGAATTTCATTTATTTTGGAAATGGCAAAAGTAGAAGAGCTACTGCAGTCAACATCTTTTGATTACATCATTACCGGAGAAGGGAAAATAGATAAACAAACCCTTAACGGAAAACTCATAAAAGGAGTAGTGGATTTGGGTCTAAAATATAAAATACCAGTACTTGGAGTTTGTGGTTCTAAAGCTATTAATGCAGAAGACGAGAAGGCTCTAGGCCTAGAAAGTTGTGTAGAAACCCGGATAGCATCGGAATCCATTTCATATAATATGAAACATGCCGAAACCTTGTTGAAAAAAACCGTTTATCAGCTATTTAAACGCTTGAAAACGAAGTCTTAACCATCTAATGTATCAATTTTGTCCGATGTTCCATAAACCTTTCCTATTTTTGCGCAACTAAAAAGTAAGAAAATGAAAAAACTTGGATTGATTTTAGCTTTCCTTTTAATGGTTTCATGCCAGCAAGAAAAAACAGGGTATCTAAATACTGTTGAATTGATGGAGGACTATCAAGAAAGAAAGGATGCAGAAGAATCGTTTAACATTAAAAAGCAGGCTTTTGAAAAAAAGCGAGATAGCATTACGCAGGCGTTTCAACTAGAGGCTCAAGCGTTTCAAACAAAATCACAAAAAATGTCTCCGCAGAAAGCACAAGAAGAGTACGCTATATTTCAACAGCGCGCACAATTTATTGGCCAGCAATTACAGCAAGAAGAACAGCTTATGCAAACTCAGGGGCAAACTGAAATAGATAGTCTGGTAAGTAAAGTAAAAAAACATATTAAAGCCTATGGAAAAGCTAATGGATATACCTATATCCTAAACGGCGGAGATGGAGGCGGTGTACTTTATGGAGAAGATGCAAAAGACCTTACCAAAATAATATTGGATGAGCTTAATGCTAAGAGTAAAGAATAATTAGAATAGTTTTTTCTATATAAAAAGCCTCGAGAAGATACTCGGGGCTTTTTGTTTTACTGTTGCAATAAGAAGACCAGGAAAATTGCCGGAATAAAATATACTGCAATCGTTTTTGCCCCTTCGTAATCTTTTGCAACACGTTGCCCAAAAAGCAACATCAGTAACGCCAAACAAGATACAATTGCCCCGTATAAGGCAACACTATTGTTGTTGAGGAGTACAATTCGGATTAGCCCAATAGCACATAACACACCTGCTAAGACTTCGGTAAGTAAAACAATTCCCAGCAACACGGGAACCATGCTTTTAAACGGAGTTTCCTTAAAATGATCCTTGAGCCAAGAAAGGTTGCCTTTCCAATCAAAAACTTTGTCAATGCCGCTTTGCAAAAAGGTGATGATTAAAAAGAGAAGAATTAAAATGGGAGTAGCGTTACTGAGTATGGTTTTCATAGTAAAGAGTTTTTAGATTTTGCGTCTAGGAACAAAAAGTTTCTGGCGCCCATTAAGCCACTTTTTTGTGTAAAAGACGAGTAAGCTTAATAGAAAGGTCCGTAAGGATTATTTTAGAATTTCCGTTGCGTTCAATATGATACATGGCGCGTTCTAATTCTTCTACAATATCGACAATATTATTTTCATGAATAAAAGGAGCAAATTTCTTTAAGTCAAAACCGTCAACATGTATTTGCATAAAGGCCAGTTCCGAAGCGTTAAAATTAATTAACATTGCTTGACGCATTACAGCAAGACAATATGCTAAAAATTTCTTTTGGGTCTCTCTTCCCGTTTTTGCAATTTCCTGACTCCAAAGAATTAATTCATGAACAGCAGCCTTATTTCCCTTGGCTTTAAAGGCACTTCGCACCCATTCTACAAACCATTTTTCGAAAACCAAATCTTCAGAATCTTTACGCATAAGATCCAGTGCTTTGTTATAGTTTCCATTGGCTTCATGCGCAATTTGAAGCGCTTCTTCTTTACTTAGTTCTTTCTTCATTAGCGCTTTAGCAATTACCTCTTCGGCTAGCGGAGGAAAATGCAACACTTGACAGCGAGAGCGTATTGTTTGAATAATTTGCTCTTCATCTTCGGCAACTA
Organism: uncultured Flavobacteriaceae bacterium; assembly: GCA_964637535.1. Classification (GTDB taxonomy): domain Bacteria; phylum Bacteroidota; class Bacteroidia; order Flavobacteriales; family Flavobacteriaceae; genus CANMSI01. The sequence continues at coordinate 1,660 of CAZWVO010000194.1, read as the reverse complement.
AAATAAAAACTGTTTTTTCCGGGGGCTCCTCAATAAGTTTTAGCAGTTTATTAGAGGCTGCGATATTGATTTTATCGGCCATCCAAATAATCATAATTTTATAGCCTCCTTCGTATGATTTTAGCGCAAGTTTTTTTACCACATCTTGAGCCTCATCTACGCCTATTTGACCCTGTTTCTTTTCAATCCCAATACATTGATACCAATCAAATAAATTACCGTAAGGATGTTCTTCAATAAATTGGCGCCATTCTTCCATATAGTGATTACTAACCGCGTGCGATTTTACCTTGTCACCATTAGCTACCGGAAACGCAAAATGAAGATCTGGATGAGAAAGCGACATGCACTTCATATTACAAGCTTCATTACCTCCAATGTTCTCGCCCTCTTTGTTGGAACACAGCAAGTATTGTGCATAGGCTATTGCCATTGGAAGCGTTCCACACCCTTCTGCTCCTACAAATAATTGCGCATGAGGAATACGGCCAGCATCGGCGCTAGACGTAAGGTGTTTTTTTATATGGGAAAGCCCTAAAATAGTATTAAACAACATCTTCCAAAGATAGCTTTTTTTACATTTTTCATCTATGGTATAAAAGGAATGATATTGACCTTTAATAAGGAGTTGATAAGGAATTAAAAAAGTGTGGCCATATTTTAACTACCCCTCAGAAATCTTTACATTTGCTTTCCATAAATTTTTGCACCTATGAGAACCATTGACGAGTTTAATTTTGAAAATAAAAAGGCGCTAATCCGAGTAGATTTTAATGTACCCTTGAATGAGGAGTTTGAGGTAACAGATGCCACTAGGATAGAAGCCGCAAAACCAAGTATCATTAAAGTGCTAGAAGATGGTGGAAGCGCTGTTTTGATGAGCCACATGGGAAGACCAAAAGGAACGGCAAACCCAACAATGTCTTTAAAGCATATTTGTGACAAGGTTGCCGAAATTATTGGGGTTCAGATAAAGTTTGTAGAAGATTGTGTTGGCGAAGTTGCAGAACAAGCGGTTGCAGCGTTAAAGAGCGGAGAGGTTTTATTACTGGAGAACCTAAGATTTCATAAGGAAGAAACTACAGGCGATACCAGCTTTGCAGAACAATTATCAAAATTGGGAGATATTTATGTAAATGATGCCTTTGGTACCGCGCATAGGGCTCATGCCTCTACCACAATTGTGGCGCAATTTTTTAAAGAACGGAAATGCTTTGGATATCTTTTAGCTCAGGAAATAGCGGCAATAGAAAAAGTAATGCGGACTGGTGAAAAACCAGTAACTGCTATTTTAGGGGGTGCAAAAGTGTCTTCTAAAATTACCATCATTGAGAACATCTTAGACAAAGTAGACCACCTTATTATTGGTGGCGGAATGACTTACACGTTTATAAAAGCCCAAGGTGGGCAGGTGGGAGATTCTATCTGCGAAGATGATAAAATGCCATTGGCTTTAGATATTTTAAAACAAGCAGCAGCCAAAGGTGTTGAGGTCCACTTACCCGTTGATGTTTTAGCGGCAGATGCTTTTGATAATGATGCAAAAACCCAAGGTGTCGCCGTTGATAGTATCCCAGAAGGTTGGCAAGGCCTAGATGCAGGACCGGCAACACTAGAAAATTTTAAAGAAGTAATTCTAAAATCTAAAACCATTTTATGG
>CAZWVO010000193.1:0-4805 GCA_964637535.1 uncultured Flavobacteriaceae bacterium | reverse complement strand
CAAGTGGGTCACTGTCATCCAAGGGTAGTCGAGGCAGGACAACAAGCTATGGCCACCCTTAACACAAATACCCGTTATGTATATGATAGCCTTACGGTATATGCAGAAAAGCTATTAGCACGTTTCCCAAAACCTTTAAACAAAATTTTCTTTGTAAACTCTGGAAGTGCAGCTAGTGATTTGGCCATAAGAATTGCAAAAGCACATTCTGGAAAATCAAAGGTACTAGCACTAGAACACGGATACCATGGAAATACGGAAACAGGAATAGCCATTAGTCATTATAAATACAATCAAAAAGGCGGTGGAGGACAACAAGCTCATAGCATTGCCACCCCTATGCCCAAGTATCATGGGTCTGGACAAAATACCCAAAAAAAAGCCTTAGCGTACTTTACTCACATAACAACGACTCAAATTGAAGAACACCTAGAAGAAATTGCTGCTTTCATTGCAGAACCCATTATGGGCTGTGGCGGACAAGTACCGCTAATTGATGGGTATCTCAAAGCCATTTACCCAAAAATAAGAGCACAGGGAGGCGTTTGTATTAGTGACGAGGTACAGGTAGGCTTTGGACGCTTAGGCAGTACCTTTTGGGGATTTCAACTGCAAGACGTTGTTCCAGACATTGTAGTACTCGGTAAACCCATGGGTAATGGGCATCCTATTGCTGCAGTAGTTACTACTACAGTTGTTGCAGAAAGTTTTGAAAACGGTCCTGAATTTTTTAGTTCTTTTGGAGGAAATCCGGTCTCTTGTGCAATAGGAAAAGCAGTGTTAGATGTCATAGAAGAAGAACAGCTACAGGAACACGCTAAAGTTACTGGAGAATTTTTAAAAATGGAATTACAAAAACTACAACAAGAGCACCCGCAAGTAGCAGACATACGAGGTAGCGGGCTTTTTTTAGGTGTAGAACTAACAGACCTTAAGGGCAATCCTTATACAACACTTGCGCAGCACATAAAAAATACGCTTAGAAAAAGAAACATTTTAATAGGCACCGACGGACCCTATAATAATGTGCTCAAAATAAAACCTCCCTTAGTGTTTTCGGTAGAAAATGCAGCTACATTGGCGAAGGAAATAAAAACAATTCTAGGAGAACCAAGGAATTTTTAATAAAAAAGTATATTTTTAACCTATACATCTTATATAAACTGAATGAAAAACGCCCTAAAAAATGATATCGGTTTAGCATTATTAAGAATTGTTCCGTCTGCTTTAATGCTTAGCCATGGAATTCCAAAATTCCAAAAATTAATCTCTGGAGATTTCCAATTCCCGGACCCCATTGGCATAGGATCTACGCCCTCTTTATTTTTGACCGTTATCGCAGAATTTTTATGTCCAATCTTAATCATTATTGGGTTTAAAACCCGTTGGGCTGCAGTACCCGTGGTAATAACTATGTTCGTAGCTGCTTTTGTTGTGCATGGTGCAGATCCACTTGCAAAAAAAGAGTTGGGTTTACTCTATGCCGTTATTTTTATTGTTGTCTTTATATTGGGGCCAGGAAAATACAGTATCGACAAAAGGTAATTTAAATTATTTTTACAAGAAGCTCTTTTAGTAAATCTGCCTGTGAAACATTGGTAGCTCCTACCCCCTTTCCTTTGAGATCTAGCTCCCTTAAATGGGATACAATACGACTCACTTTCTTCATCGGGTAATTTTTAGCAGCAGTCTGAAACTCGTTCACGAAATAGGGATTAATTCCCAGTTTACTTGCTACATTTCTAGGCGAATGATCCTGTAGCCCATGATAGTTTAGCAATTGCGAAAAAAACATATGCAGTAGTGTAATAGTAACCACCAAGGGATTGTCTTTAGGGTTTTGAGCAAAATAATTGATAATTCTTGTGGCCTTAATAATGTTGCGTTCGCCTATGGCCTTTTTTAGCTCAAAATTATTGTAATCCTTACTAATTCCAATATTTTCCTCAATGATTTCAGCTGTGATTTCTTTTCCCGAAGGTACCACAAGCTGCAGTTTTTCTAATTCGTTATGTATTCTACTAAGGTCTGTTCCTAAGAATTCTACTAGCAACACCGCAGCTTTTGGTGCTATTTGATATCCCTTAGGTTGTAATACCGTGCGAATCCAATCTGCCACTTGGTTTTCATATAATTTTTTACTCTCAAAGAGAATCCCTGATTTCTGTATGGCTTTATATAATTTCTTACGCTTGTCTAACTTATTATATTTATAACACAATACCAGTACTGTAGAAGCCTGTGGTTGTTCTACATAGCTACTAAGTTTATCTATAGTACGTGATAAGTGTTGCGCTTCCTTAACAATAACTACCTGCTTTTCGGCCATCATAGGATAACGCTTTGCATTAGCTACTATGTCTTCTACACTAACCTCTTTTCCATAGAGTACCATTTGATTAAAACCTCTCTCTTCTTCCGAAAGTATGGTGTTTTCAATAAAATCTGATATCTTATCAATATAGTAAGGTTCCTCACCCATTAAAAAATAAACGGGGCTAATGGTTCCATTTTTAATATCGCTTACCAGTTGTTTTACTTCTCTCATCTAAAAAAAATCATCAAATTTGTACTATGCACGTGCTAAACTTTCCAGGATACAACTTTAGGCTCAAAAATAGCGAAAATAAAGTCCATATTTTTGATGTGATTCGTAAAAAATTTGTGGTATTACAGCCCGAAGAATGGGTAAGGCAGCATGTTGTACATTACCTTATAGAAGATAAAAAATACCCCAAAAGCCTTATTAATGTAGAGAAACAGTTGCAGATCAATTCTAGAAAAAAAAGATATGACATTGTAGTGTTCAATTCTGACGGTTCAATTCACTTACTGGTAGAATGTAAAGCTCCGGAAATAGGGATTACCCAGACTACATTTAACCAAATTGCTATGTATAATATGGAACTACATGCAAGCTATTTAATGGTTACAAATGGAATCCATCATTTTTATTGTAAAATGAATTTTAGTGAAGAAAAATATACTTTTTTAACCCATATTCCTGATTTTAGCCGTTAATTTGTGGACTTCAATCCGTTTTGTTCTTTAAATAGGAATCAGAACGTTTTCGTTACCTTAAAAACCGAGGCATTTAACGAATGGCCAAAATAGCTATTGTCATACTCAATTGGAATGGAAAAACCTTGTTGGAGGCCTATCTGCCTTCCGTTACGGAATTTTCCAAAAATGCGGATGTATATGTAGCTGATAATGCTTCTTCTGACGATTCTATAGCATTTCTAAAGGCAAGCTATCCTAATGTTAAAATCATACAAAACCAAGTCAATGGAGGTTTTGCAAAGGGGTATAACGATGCCTTGTCCCATGTTGAGGCAGACATTTTTTGTCTTTTAAACTCTGATGTGGAAGTAGCGCCGTATTGGTTAGACCCCATAGAAAAGGCTTTTCAAGATATCCCTGATGCCGCTATTATTCAACCAAAAATTTTAGATTTAAAACAGAAAGACTATTTTGAATATGCGGGTGCGGCTGGTGGATTTATAGATCAATTAGGATATCCTTTTTGCAGAGGACGTATTTTTCAGGCGTTGGAAAAGGATGAAGGTCAGTACAATGATGTTCGACCCATATTCTGGGCTACAGGGGCGTGTATGTTTATTAAACGGGATGTTTTCATGGACTTAAAAGGGTTTGATGAAGATTATTTTGCCCATCAGGAAGAGATAGATTTATGCTGGCGTGCACAAAATATGGGGCATACGGTGTATTATGTAGGCACTTCTAAAGTATATCACTTAGGAGGTTCTACCTTAAGTAACATGAATCCTAAAAAGACTTATTTAAATTTTAGAAACTCGTTATACTCGATCACGAAAAACCTTCCCAGAAAAAAGGCGTTCCCTATTATTTTAGTCCGTCTAATCTTAGATGGTGTAGCAGCCATACGCTTTATTTTCCAGTTTAGATTGCGACATTGTTTTGCAATTCTCAGAGCACATCTTAGTTTTTACAGACATTTCCGTAAAGTTTATAAGAAAAGAGAGAAAGCTAATTTTATATTAAATTACTACACAACAAAGTCCATAGTGTGGTCTCATTTCGTAAATCAGGTAAGGAAATTTAACATTTTAGTAAAAGATTAACTAATTTGCATTATCGTAGGATAGCATTTTACATAATTTTGAAATCGAAATCAATTAAATAATAGTACAAGTATTATGAAAAAAATCATTTTAGGCTGTTTAGGTATTACATTATTGCTTTCTTCTTGTGTATCGCAAAAGAAGTTTGCCGATTTGGAAGCAAAGCAGAAAGAAACTCAGGATTTATTAAATTCTGCAACCGTAAAATTGAATGACTGTTTGGAAGAAAAAGCTACTGCAACTTCTAAACTACAAACGTTGGAGGATCAGAATGCATTCTTAAAAGCAAACAACCAAGAATTGATTAACAATATGGGTGACCTTACTACCCTTACTGCCAAAGGTGCGGAAAACTTGGAAAAATCTTTAGAAAGTTTACAGGAAAAAGATCTTACCATCCGCAAACTGCAAAATGCTATTACAAGAAGAGACTCCGTTAACCTTTCATTGGTACAGAGTTTAAAGGGTGTGTTGGGTAATCTAGACGATGAAGACATTGAAATAAGTGTAGAAAAAGGAGTGGTATTTGTATCTATTTCTGATAAATTACTGTTTAGTAGTGGAAGCTATAATATTACAGGAAGAGCCAAGGAAATCTTAGGAAAAGTGGCGCAGGTAGTAAACAACAAGCCAGATTTTGATTTTATGGTGGAAGGGCATACCGATGATGTTCCATATAGAAAAGGAGTGTTACTGGAT
>CAZWVO010000192.1:0-4823 GCA_964637535.1 uncultured Flavobacteriaceae bacterium | reverse complement strand
TAGAGCATCTGCCTTCTAAGCAGACGGTCATAGGTTCGAATCCTATCGCGATCACTTTAAGCACGAAACCACGCATTATTAGCGTGGTTTTTTATTTTTAAGTACAATACGATTAACGCATGGTAACAGTTATTCAGGCTTATTATGTGTTTAAAAGATTTTTTTTCCAGAGTTTAAATTCTTCCTGTATTTTTTCATCAGTCATTGGGTAAAGACCAATAATAGTTTTTCCTTGTTGCACTTTGGCAATTACAAATTCCTCATAGAAGGTCATTTGCAAGCATTCTTCGGCAACATCATCAGCAATTGCAGCAGGAATTACCATAACGCCATCATCATCGCCTACCATATAATCTCCTGGAAAAACAGCCACATCGCCACAGCCAATGGGTTCGTTAACCGCAATAGCTTGATGAAGCGTTAAATTTGTTGGCGCCGATGGTTGTTTATGATAGGAGGGAAGCGCTAAGGCTGCAATTTCTGCGGAATCTCTAAAACCTCCATCGGTAACTAAACCAGCAACACCTCTAATCATTAATCGGGTTGCTAAAATAGACCCTGCGGATGCTGCCCGCGCATTCTTTCTACTATCAATAACTAAAACAGAACCAGGAGGACATTCTTCTACAGCTACACGCTGTAAATGTTTAGGGTCTTTAAAAACTTCAATCGGATTTAAATCTTCCCTAGCTGGAATGTATCTTAAGGTATAAGCTTTCCCAACCATAGTAGGTTTGCCCAATTTCAGGGGTTTAACGTCCTGAATAAATTGATTTTTCAGCCCTTTTTTAAACAGACAAGTTGCAATTGTAGCGGTACTTACTTTTTTTAATTTTTCTGCAGTAGTGTTTATTTGGTTACTCATGTTAGCTTTTTTTGAGCTACTCGGCATTTTTCCAAGTGTCTTGTATAAATTTTAAATCCTTTTTCATTAGCGCAAAGATTTGTTCTTTAGGCATAGTTATTTTTGATGCTCCGTGTTCTGCACCTCCTAAGTCATATTCTAAATGCAGCGATACGGGAACGTTAATTTTGTATTGTTTTAATAGTGAAAAGTAACGCTTAAAATTTACCATACCTAAACCAAGCGGTGTGTTAACGGGCTTCCATACCCCATTCACTTTTCCCCATTTAAAATCCTTTATCACAACCGACTTTATAAAAGGAGCAATGCGCCTTAATCCTAGCTCCCAACTTGCGCCACCTTCTACTACAGCATGTCTAATATCGTATTGGCATCCTATATGTTGGTTACTAGTGGTCTCTAGTATGGAAGGCAAGTCCCATATTGGCGCTCCTACATGATTTCCGGCGTGGTTTTGGTACCCACCAATTAAACCAAGTTCCTTATTAAATACTTCTAAGGTTTTGAATTGTTCGCCATAAATGGCCTGACTTGCCGCTATTGTACTATCTTCAGGATATTTAAGCCACCCTGTACGATAATGGGTATACCCTAACTCGCTTGCTGTTTTTAATACGAGTTTATCTTGGCGCTCTTCAGCTGCGGTTATATTGGTGGTAATCATTCTAGGCAATAACCCAAACTTTTTTACAGCAGCAGTTGCTTTTGGAAGGTCATTTGTAACGTGTTCAGGTAACACATGGCCTTTAGGTCTTACAGTTAAATCTAGTCCAGCAAATCCCATTTCCGCTGCAGCCTCTGCCATGGCGTTATAATCTAGAAATTGCAGGTGTTTAGAGAATACATGAACTTCTAAAGCCGCTGCTGGCGTATTGCTCAGCAAAGACATCGGATGCGCAAGACCTGTTAAAGGCAAGGCAGCACCCCCAACAAGGGCCAACCTTGTAAATTTTCGTCTAGATAATACATTACATTCTTTCTTCATTCTTAGCGCTTATTCAAAGTTTCTGATAGTTTTTATGTTAAAAATTTGCTAGTCATACAAATATACTTATTTTTGGTCAACCAAACTGGTTAACCAGTTGCTCTGGTAATGATCAAACCAAGTCTTACATCGCTTTTTTATATACGTTTTAGTATGCCTTTGTTCTGGCCAATCGGAGATTAAGAATTTGATAACTAATGTAACGGTTTTGAATGACAAAAAGAACTAGCTTAAATCGTAGCGCTATTTTGAGCTTAGCTGATGGAGTTACATACAACACTACAAAAACCATAACAATAAAATATCCTTTTGCTTTTAGGGATGTTGATCTAAAAAAAACTAAACTACAATTAAAAAAAAGTCACTTTTTTGAAATTTCAGAACGGAGTATGTCTTCGTCTGATGCGCCTCAGTTTTGACGGTACGATACCCCCGACCGTATCGGCAATGCTGTGGTTCCTACAAGCAAATATGTGTTAAATTGCACATAGTAATAGGTTAAGCTGATAGGAAACAAGAGGTCAAAAAAATATAGGATCAAAAATCAATGGAATATGGATGTTAAATTTGAAGATGATACCAATAGGCAGCCTCCAGATTCCGCTTTAATAAGTAAGGCCGGAGATCACAAAAACTTGAGGCTTATTCAGTGCTTTAAAATAGATACTTAAAAAGATGTGCGCAACAGTTAGGAAACGGAGTATAATATTGGCTCTTATTATAATGCTTTTTTCAAGCAAGGGAGAAGCACAAGATCATCCTAAATTAATTTTGACCAAAGCAGGAGTAGAAAAAATTAGGGCTGAACTGGGTAATGTGCCTTTGTTTGATGCCTCTATTAAAGCAATGAAGGATGAGGTGGATGCAGAGATAGCTACAGGGATTCACATGCCTATTCCTAAAGATTATTCTGGGGGCTATTCGCATGAGCGACATAAACGTAATTTTGCCATACTGCAGAAGGCGGGGCTTCTTTTCCAAATTTTAGAAGATGAAAAGTACGCAGTTTATATTAGAGATATGCTGTTTCAGTACGAGGCAATGTATAAGACCCTACCTGTTCATCCAAAAGAGCGCTCATACGCAAGAGGTAAATTATTTTGGCAGTGCCTTAATGATTCTAACTGGTTGGTTTATGTAAGTCAGGCTTATGATTGTGTTTACGACTGGTTGTCTAAAAAAGAGCGTAAAAAATTAGAGAAAAATTTATTTCGTCCATTTGCCGATTTTATCTCTGTGGGTAATCCTCAGTTTTATAATAGGGTCCATAACCATAGTACTTGGGGCAATGCCGCTGTAGGTATGATTGGACTTGTAATGGACGACAAAGAATTAATTGAACGCGCCCTCTATGGGGTTAAAGACGATGGTATAAAAGTTGACGCCAAAGATAATGATGGTGGATTCATTAAAACGGAGGGACAAAAAGCTGGTTTTTTAGCTAATTTAGAAGAGCCTTTTTCACCTGATGGATATTATACAGAAGGCCCATATTATCAGCGGTATGCCATGTATCCCTTCTTAATTTTTGCAGAAGCATTGCACAATGTAAAACCAGAACTGCATATTTTAGACTATAAGGAAGGGGTTTTACTTAAGTCTGTAAATGCGTTACTTAACTTGTCTGATGCAAATGGGGAGTTTTTTCCGCTTAATGATGGGCAAAAAGGAATGTCTTTGTATTCTAGAGAATTGATTACTGCGGTAAACATAGCCTATCATTACGGAGGTAACAACTCGCAATTGTTAAGTATTGCAGAAACTCAGGGTCGGGTGCTTTTAGATGATGCTGGACTTGCTGTAGCCTTAGGAATTAGAGATGGAAAAGCAATGCCTTTTGAAAAAAAATCAATTAACCTAAGTGATGGCTCCGATGGAACAGCGGGGGGAGTTGGTATTTTAAGATATGGAAAAGAGGCGCTGACCCTAGTGTTTAAATATGCCGCTCAGGGCTTAAGTCATGGTCATTATGATAAACTGTCCTTTTCATTGTATGAGCAGGGAGATGAGGTTATCCAAGATTACGGTTTAGCACGTTTTGTAAATATTGAGCAAAAAGGAGGTGGTAATTACCTAAAAGAAAATAAAACCTGGGCTAAGCAAACCATTGCACATAATACCTTAGTGCAAAACCAGACATCGCATTTTGAAGGTAAATACAAAATTGGGAGTAAGCATCACTCTAGCTTGCATTTCTTTGATGATACCAATGAAAATGTTCAAATTGTAAGTGCCAAGGAAGTTAATGCGTATCCTAACACAGCATTTCTCCGTACTATGGTATTAATTAAGGAAGAGGGATTTGAAAAACCTTTTGTATTAGATATTCTTAAGGTAAACTCAGAGACCGCAAATGAATATGATCTGCCGTTTTATTATATGGGGCAGTTAATTGATGTAAATTTTGAATACCAAGCTCCTAAAACCTTAAACCCTTTAGGAACCAAAAATGGATATCAACATTTATGGTTGGAGGGTATTGGAAATGCAAACGAAACAAATACGCGTATAAGTTGGTTGGATAAAGGAAGGTTTTATACGTTAACAGGGGTAACTACTGCCTCAGATGAAGTACAATTTGTACGTATTGGAGCTAACGACCCCGAGTTTAATTTAAGAAGAGATGCTGGGGTGCTCTTTAGAAGAAAAGGCGCGCAGCATACTACCTTCGTTTCTGCAATAGAACCGCACGGTAGTTATAGTCCGGTATCAGAGCTTGCACTAAATTCTAAAAGCAGTATTGCACAATTAACAATTACATTAGATACAGAAAAATACACGGCCATAACTATTCTGAGTGTTAACGGAAAAGCAAAAACACTGATTATTTCCAATGAAGATAGTTCGGCAACACAGATTCATAAATTAAATATTAATGATAAGGAATATGAATGGACAGGTCCTTATTATTATAGTAACAATCAATAAATAATAAAGTAATGGAAACATTTGGAGCTAGTAAAGAGTTTATAA
>CAZWVO010000191.1:0-4899 GCA_964637535.1 uncultured Flavobacteriaceae bacterium | reverse complement strand
GTATTAAAGAAGCAAATTACATTGCCAATCCCGGGTGCTTTGCTACAGCTATTCAGTTGGCGTTACTACCCTTAGCAAAAGAAGGGGTATTACATAAGGATGTGCACATTAATGCGGTAACAGGTAGTACTGGTGCAGGTGTTAGTCCGTCTGGAACTACACATTTTAGCTGGCGTAACAACAACATCTCATGGTATAAGCCTTTTACGCATCAGCATTTAGGTGAGATCAAAGAAAGTTTAAATGCTTTTGATACGACTACAGGGGAGCTCTTTTTTCTTCCCAACAGAGGAAACTTTACTAGAGGCATTTTTGCTACGGCTTACACCCAGTTTGAAGGAAGCGAAAGCGATGCAATTGCGCTTTTTGAACAGTTTTATAAGGACGCGGTGTTTACACAGGTTGTAACTACACCCATACATTTAAAACAGGTAGTAAATACGAATCAATGTCATGTACAACTTCAGAAGCACAATAACACCCTTCTTATTACCGCTGCAATTGACAACCTTTTAAAAGGAGCTTCTGGACAGGCGGTACAAAATATGAATTTGATGTTTGGCAATAACGAAGATGAGGGATTAAACCTAAAAGCAGGTGTTTTTTAATAGCATTTACCCCACTAAACAGGAGTGAACATCCATTCAAAAAAAATGAAAAAATGAAAATAGCAATTATAGGAGCAGGGAATTTAGGTTTATCCATAGCCAAAGGAATTTTACATTCTAATGGCGCAACTACCATGTACCTTACCAAAAGAAACACAGCAAGTATTCGCGAATTTGAAAAATACGGTAATGTTACTGTAACCTCAGACAACAAAGAAGCAGTAAAGCAATCGGATATTTTAGTATTTGCGGTACAACCTGGCCATTTTGAAGACATCCTGAACAACATTTCAGCACTGCTAACAGAGAAACATGTGATTATCTCTACCATAACTGGCTTTAGCATTCAAAAAATGGAAGCCATAATTGGCAAAGAACAGTATATTATCAGGAGTATGCCCAATACGGCAATTTCTGTTGGGAAATCTATGACCTGTATTTGTGCCAATGAAATGGGTAAAAAACGGATAGAATTGGCGCAAGCCATCTTTAACAGAATGGGACACTCTCTAGAAATTCCCGAAGAGCAAATGCAGGCAGCAACCGTTATTTGTGCTAGTGGGATTGCCTTCTGGATGCGACTCATTAGAGCTACAACCCAAGGAGCAATTCAATTGGGTTTTGACGCAATTGAAGCCCAAGAATTAGCCATGCATACCTGTAATGGTGCGGCAAGTTTACTTATTACTTCTGGGAACCATCCTGAAGAAGAAATAGATAAGGTAACCACTCCAATGGGATGCACTATTAAAGGACTTAATGAAATGGAACATCAGGGACTAAGCTCTTCCCTAATACGTGGTATTGTTGCCTCTTTTGATAAAATTAGCGAGTTTAAAACCAAGAACTAAACAAGTCAAAAACATACTATCCCATGAAACTATTTGATGTATACCCCCTGTATAACGTAACTCCGGTATCGGCCAAAGGAAGTGTTGTTACGGATGATACCGGTCAGGATTATCTAGACCTCTATGGCGGCCATGCTGTAATATCAATAGGGCATTCTCATCCCTACTACCTAAGAAGACTTAAAGACCAATTGGATCAAATTGGCTTTTATAGTAACGCCGTTCAAAACCCACTGCAAAGTGAACTAGCCCAAAAATTAGGAACCTTGTCAGATTGTGAAGACTACAATTTGTTTTTATGCAATTCTGGAGCGGAAGCTAATGAAAATGCTTTAAAGGTAGCCTCTTTTCAAACTGGAAAAGCAAGAGTAATTGCTTTTCATAATGGTTTTCACGGACGTACCTCGGCCGCAGTGGCTGCCACAGACAATCCAAAAATAGTTGCCCCTATAAACGGCCAGCAAAAAGTTACCTTTCTCCCTTTTGATGATATTGAAGCCTTTACTGCGGAAATTGAAAAAGGTGATGTGTGTGCGGTAATATTAGAAGCTATTCAAGGCGTAGGTGGTTTAGAGGAACCAAGCACTTCTTTTTATACTCAAATTGCCCATTTATGTAAAGAACGCAAAGTGATGCTCATTGCAGATGAAGTACAGTCTGGTTTTGGCCGAAGTGGTAAGTTTTTTGCTTTTCAACACCACGGAATCACACCAGATATTATCACTATTGCTAAAGGCATGGGTAATGGCTTTCCTGTAGGAGGTGTCCTAATTCACCAGGATATCCAAGCTACATACGGAATGCTAGGCACCACTTTTGGAGGTAATCATTTAGCTTGTGCCGCAACTTTAGCTGTTTTAGAGGTATTAGAACAAGAGAAGTTAATACAAAACGCCGCATCATTAGCCACCTATTTTACAGAAATGGCAGCAAGTATACCACAAATAAAAAAAGTAAAAGGGAAGGGGTTAATGTTAGGGCTCGAGTTTGATTTTGAAGTTGGAGACCTACGCAAACGCCTTATTCATCAACAACATATTTTTACCGGAGGTGCCAAAGACAAGCATGTTTTGAGAATTCTACCGGCACTAAACGTTACCAAAGGGCAAATAAATCAGTTTTTTGAAGCCTTAAAAAAGGAGTTAATATGAAGCATTATTTATCTACCGCAGCAATTGATGACTTACCCCAATGGGTAGAGGAAGCAAAGAAATTAAAGCAAGATCCGCTTAAGTACAATAGCTTAGGCAAGGGTAAAGTATTAGGCCTTTTATTCTTTAACAATAGTCTTAGAACCCGATTAAGTACCCAAAAAGCGGCCCTTCAATTGGGTATGGAAGTCATGATTATGAATTTTGGAACAGAGGGTTGGAGCTTAGCGTTTGAAGATGGTACCATAATGAACCAAGGCAATTCTGAGCACATTAGAGAAGCTGCTCAGGTTATTTCTCAATACTGCGATATTGTAGCTATTCGCGCTTTTGCGGGCTTAGAAAATAAGGAAAAAGATGAAGCGGAAAAGGTGTTAAATGGCTTTGCCCAATACGCTAGTATTCCTGTAGTAAATATGGAGAGTTCAATTGCTCATCCCCTACAGGGGTTAACAGATGCCATTACCATAGCAGAACACAGTCGTAAAGCACAACCTAAAATAGTTCTCTCTTGGGCCCCACATACAAAGGCATTGCCCCATGCAGTGGCAAACTCCTTTGTAAACATTATGAAATTACAGCAGGCCAATTTTATAATTACCCACCCAGAAGGTTATGCCCTAAATCCTAGTATTACCCAAGGAATTCCTATTGAAAACAATCAGGAAAAAGCCTTAGTTGATGCCGATTTTGTGTACGTAAAAAATTGGAGTAGCTATGCCCATTACGGGCAGGTATTACATCAAGACCCCAACTGGATGATGACGCAAAAGAAATTAGGGAAGGCCAAATTTATGCACTGTCTCCCCGTGCGGAGAAATGTAGTTGTTGAAGACGCTGTTCTTGATGGACCCCAATCTTTAATTATAGCACAGGCTAACAACAGAACTTATGCAGCACAATTGGTGCTCAAAAAGATCTTAGAAAACCACAAATAATAGTTGTATTTAAAATGTATTTATGAAACTGAGCATTGTTAAAATAGGAGGTAATGTTATTGAGGATAGTGAAAAACTAAATGCTTTTTTAACTGCATTTTCCCAACTAGATGGGCCTAAAATTTTAATTCATGGCGGAGGCAAACTTGCCACCCAAATGGCCAATTCCTTAGGAATAAAATCACAATTAATAGGAGGAAGAAGAATTACAAATGCAGAAACACTCAAAGTAATTACTATGGTCTACGCCGGGCAGGTAAATAAAACTATTGTAGCCAGCTTGCAAGCTAAAAAATGCAATGCCATAGGATTAAGTGGTGCAGATGGAAATACGCTTAGTGCGCATAAACGTCCAGTAAAAGATATTGATTTTGGTTTTGTTGGCGATATAGATCGTGTAAATGGGAAGACGATAACTGAGCTATTAAGAATAGGGTTGCTTCCTGTTTTTTGTGCTATGACGCACGATGGCAATGGGCAATTACTAAACACCAACGCCGATACCATAGCCTCAGAAATTGCCATTTCATTGAGTGCTAACTATGACACCACCTTGTTTTACTGTTTTGAAAAAAAAGGTGTCTTACGCAACGTATCCGATGAGCATTCTGTAATACCAGAAATTAATCAAAAAACCTATACACAACTTTTAGCAGAAAATAGGATTGCAGACGGAATGCTTCCGAAACTTAAAAATTGTTTTCACGCACTCCAAAACGGCACTCAAAAAGTATGCGTAGGAGATGTTAGCATGTTATTGCCAACAGCAACTCAATACACCACCATTAGTCTATAGTTATGCAACAAGAAGAACTTACAACAAAAGCAATTGACTTATTACAAGAACTCATTGGTATCTCTTCCTTCTCTTCTGAAGAAGATAAGACCGCAGATGCCATCGAAGCCTGGTTTGCTGCGTTGGCCATTCCATGTAAAAGAGAAAAGAATAATGTGTATGCATTTAATAAGCATTATGATGATGAAAAGCCAAACCTCTTACTTAACTCGCATCACGATACCGTAAAACCCAATGCCGCCTACACCAAAGATCCGTTTAATGCGCATATTGAGGATGGAAAATTATACGGCTTAGGTAGTAATGACGCAGGAGGTTGCTTAGTATCTTTATTAGCTACTTTTTCGTATTTCTATGATAAGGAAAATCTAAATCATAATATTATTATGGTAGCCTCTGCAGAAGAAGAAAGTTCTGGTCCAAACGGCTTAAACAGTATGCTTCCTATTCTACCTAAGATTGATGTCGCTATTGTTGGAGAACCCACATTAATGCAACTTGCTATTGCCGAAAAAGGATTGGTTGTTTTTGAAGCTGTGGTAGAGGGTACTCCAT
>CAZWVO010000190.1:0-4901 GCA_964637535.1 uncultured Flavobacteriaceae bacterium | reverse complement strand
ACCTTAGTGAACATTTTGTCATCAATATATATGGCTATTCGCAAATGTCTATTTGCATTAACATTTTATATATTCTGTTTATATGGAATAATAGGTTAATCTATTACATAGCCAGTATCAATGGCGCCTTTCAAATTCTCTACTTTGCGTATATTTTTAAGAGAATTTTTGAACTAAATCTCAAACAAATCGCATTACGAACGTTGCTTTTTTTGGTCGTATTAGGAGTCGTTTTAGGAGTGCTAAGTATAGCCCTGGGCCTTTATTTAGCCTTTTTTACCGATATCTTCCAAAGATAGCTTAAGCCACCTCGTCTTCCATAAACTGTGCTTCATATAAGGAACGATAATATCCATCTTGTTGTAACAGCTCTTTATGCGAGCCCATTTCCACAATATGGCCAGCGTCCATTACAATAATTTTATCTGCTTTTTTTATGGTTGCTAAGCGATGTGCTATAATAATGGAAGTACGTCCCTGCGTAATTTTCTCCGTAGCTTTCTGAATGAGTTGTTCGGAATAGGTGTCTACCGAAGATGTAGCTTCGTCTAGCACCAAAATACTGGGGTTGCTTACGTACGCTCTTAAGAAAGCAATAAGTTGCCTTTGCCCACTAGAAAGCATAGCTCCGCGTTCCTTTACATTGTATAAATAGCCTTGAGGAAGACTCTTAATAAACTGATGAACTCCAATTTGCTTTGCAGCAACTTCTATAGCTTCAAGGGTAATCAATTCGTCTTTAAGGGAAATATTATTGCTAATGGTATCCGCAAACAAAAATACATCCTGCAGCACTACGGCTATTTTATGGCGTAAAGAGGCCAAGGTGTATTCTTTAATAGCTACACCATCAATAGCGATAACTCCCGAATTAATTTCGTAAAAACGATTGAGTAGGTTTATAATGGTTGACTTTCCCGCTCCTGTAGCTCCTACAATAGCAATAGTCTGCCCAGCTTTTACATCAAAGGAAATACCATGCAGCACTTCTTCATCTGGCACATAGCCAAAATGTACATCTTTAAAGGAAATATCTCCTTTTATCGTTGTTTTTGTTACTTTTCCTTCATCTGCTATATGGCTCTCCGTATCCAAAATTTTAAATACTCGGTTAGCAGCAACCATACCCATTTGTAAGGTATTGAACTTATCTGCAATCTGTCTTAAGGGCCTAAATAACATTTCTATTAAAAGAATAAAGGCAAAAATATCTCCAGGTTGCCCAGAACCCGTATCAACGTTTTGTAGCCCCCCATACCATACCACCATACCAATAGCAATAGAGCTTACAATTTCTGCAATGGGAAAGAAAATAGAGTTATACCAGACCGTTTTTAACCAGGCATTTTGATGTTTTAAATTGATTTCTCTAAACTTCTCCCCTTCAATTTTTTCCCGTGTAAAAAGCTGCACAATCTTCATACCGGTAATACGCTCTTGTACAAAAGAATTTAGATTAGAAACCTGGGCTCTTACTTCTATAAAAGCTACTTTCATCGCTTTTTGAAAAAGCCTAGTTGCGTATAGAATAATAGGAAGGAGTACAAAAACAATTAATGCCAATCGCCAGTTCATCCATATCATTAAGCCAGCGGCAGCAAACATCTTTAGCAAGTCGGCTACTATAGTAAAAAAGCCTTGGCTAAAAATTTCACCTATGCGCTGCATGTCTGCCACTGCTCTGGTAACCAAAACTCCAATAGAGGAATTATCAAAATAGGCCATCTTAAATCCCATCATCCGCTTAAACAAATTAATACGGACATCCTTAATTACAGATTCTCCTAGCCAATTGGCATAATACGTAAATAAGAGTTGAAAGAATACCTGTCCTATTAAAACACCCATCATGGCCAAGCACAGCATAAGCAGTAATTCTTCATTGGTCTCCCCCACTGCTTCATTAATAATCTTACTTAAAATTGCTGGGGTACATACCGCAAATAGCGAAAGTAAAATAGCCGCTAATGCCACTCCATAAAAAACTAACCTATACGGTTTCGTATGTGCCAACAAACGTTTAAATAAACGAATATCAAATGCTTTTCCTGTTTCCTTACTCATTTACATAGCGTATTGGGTTGGGGTAATCTACACGAGTTAAATATAATCCTTTTGCTGGTGCAGAAGGACCTGCCTCACTTCTATTTTTACTTTTTAATATCTTTTTCATATCCTCTAGAGTAGCCTTCCCCGTACCAATTTCTAGTAAGGTTCCCACCACGGCTCTTACCATATTGCGTAAAAAGCGATCTGCTGTAATGGTAAATACCAATAGCGCTCCCTCTTTTTTCCAATTGGCATGCGATACTTGGCAAAAAAAGGTTTTTACGTCCGTATTCGACCTGGAAAAACACTCAAAATCTTTATGTTGCAACAACAGCTCCGAAGCCTCATTCATTGCCGGAATATTTAAACCCTTTTTAATTAAATGCGCGGCATCTTTATAAAAAGGATTTTTTTCTTCTATCAACCAATATTCATAGGTGCGTGCCGTAGCATTAAAACGGGCATGGGCATCTCCTGGCACTTCATAAATCCCTTGTACTGCTATATCTTCGGGCAAAAAAGCATTTAACCGATGTATGAAATTGGGAATGAGTGGGGTTTTTGTCAGATTAAAATGGGCATACATCTGCTTTGCATGCACCCCTGTATCTGTGCGCCCAGCACCAACCAATACGATGGTTTGGCGTAAAAGCGTACTACAAGCATCTTCTAAAACCTCCTGTACAGTAATGGCATTGGGTTGACGTTGCCATCCATGATAAGCAGTTCCAAAGTATGAAAAACGAAGAAAATATCTCAATCGAATCCCTTATTTTTACAGGGCTTAAAGATACCCCTATTTTCAAATACCATCGTTACGCAAATGCTAAAAAAATGACGTTTATTGCCTTTACCTGTACTTTACCCATAACACGCTTTTAATGACCCGTATTCTTCTTTTATCAGACACGCACAGTTACTTAGACAAAGCTATTTTAAAATATGTTGCTTGGGCAGATGAAGTCTGGCATGCCGGTGATATTGGAGATTTAAAGGTCACGGATACCCTCAAAAAATTGAAACCACTAAGAGGAGTTTACGGCAATATTGACGATGATAAAGCGCGACTAGAGTTCCCAGAACACAATAGGTTCTTATGTGAGGATGTAGCTGTTTGGATAACCCATATTGGAGGTTACCCTCCAAAATATAACAATAGGGTACGCGAAGAAATTAAGGCAAATCCGCCTAAATTATTTATTTCCGGACATTCTCATATTCTTAAGGTCTTATGGGATAAACCACTAGGTGTATTGCATATGAACCCAGGAGCATGTGGTAAACACGGGTTTCACCAGGTACGTACCTTGCTTCGGTTTGTAATTGATGGTGCCGAAATAAAAGACTTGGAGGTTATTGAGCTTGGAAAACGTTAAGAATAAAATGGTATAATTTATTTTAATTACCCTGAATTCCAACTTTTGTAAGAAAATTAGATCCTTACGTCTAAACCCATAACTAAAAAAAACATATTTATCTTATGAAACTACAAAAGTTATCACTAATTGCATGCCTAAGTATGGGCGTAATAATGAGTTCTTGTGGAGATTCTACAAAGCAAAAAGAAGTTCCTGCTGATACTGATGAAACTACAGAAATGATGGAAAAAGCTCCTGAATATGATTCGGCTGACGCCCAGTCTATGCTAGCAGCAATAGAATACGCACACGGAGGTTGGGGTGATCTTTGGAATAAAGGCGATGTTGAATATACCTATGAATACCGGACTGCAGATGGAAAAGCAGATATTTCTACAGAACGTTATGTATTTGCTACTGAGGCTTCTTTTGGAAACTACAAACAGCACGAAGTTAATGTGGCACCAGCAGAAAAAGGAGAAATTACACAATACTTTGATGGTGAAAATACCAAGGTAATGATGGACGGAAAGCTTATGGAAGACCCGCAAGCAAATGGTGTTGGAGATTTTTTGAGAAAAGCCAATTATTTTTGGTTTGTAATGCCGTATAAACTTAATGATAAAGGAACCATTGCAAAAGCTCTTGGGTCAGAAGAATACAATGGTAAGTCTTATGATAAAATAGAAATTACATATGACCCAGCCATTACAGGAAAAGAACAAAACGATATTTACATTCTTTACGTAAACCCAGAAACAAAGTTGGTAGACCGCTTCTTATTTTCTTTGCCTTTTATGGGTGTAGAAGCACCAGTAATTATTGCAAACTATTCGTATGAAGATATAGCAGGTCAGATGGTTGCTACCAAGCGTACCTACTTTATGCCAAGCCCTGAAGGAGGATACGGAGAAGACCCAAGTATTGTACAAACCCTAACCAATGTTAAGTTTGAAAATAACTTTACAAACGAAAGCATTATGGAAATGCAATAAACCTTAGTACGCTTTAGAATGAAAAAGGAGAACTCATAAAGTTCTCCTTTTTTTATAGCTGTACTTTGCATATAAAAAACCCGGGAACTACCCCGGGTTTCACGCACTAATACTACTAAGATGTTAGGTTTAACGTAAGCGATCTACAGATTTTACAAGATCTTCATCCTTCTTAATAGCCCTGTTGGCCAGGACTAAAAAAACGATAGAAAATACAGGAATCAACATCCCAATACCCTTCTCAGAAACTTCCATTTCTCCGGATAAGTTTAGTGATCGGTAAACGAAAAATCCTAGTAAAAAAAGATTTAATATCATATTCAATCTGTTTACTACAAATTGATTCTTTCTATTCTTAAACAGTACTATAGCAACTAAAGCCAAGCCTGCAGCTGCATAAAAGGCAATACTCACCATTAAAATTGACGGTGCGTAAACAACACCTCCTCCTTCATTTAACCATAAATAGGCCCAAAAAGGCAATACCGCAGCTAAAGCC
>CAZWVO010000189.1:0-4912 GCA_964637535.1 uncultured Flavobacteriaceae bacterium | reverse complement strand
ATATAAGGATAATGCCAATAACCCCTTGCTGTATAAACTTCTACTTGTCCAATATTTCTTAGCCTGCCCCTTATAATACGTAGTTACTTCAGCAACGCGCTTAGAACGTGCTATCTCAGGAAAAAAGCTACGCATATAGAGGTAATGAAGTTGTGTATGACTTAGATGATCTTTATTAATATCACTAGTATTACGCTTCATACGCTCATATTCTTGAAGAAATTGGGCATCTAAATAGGTAATAGCCTTACGGATCATTTCCATATCTGGCAGTGTTACATTTAATTGCTTTAAATGTCCCATTCCAGTAATAATATGTTGTGTAACAAAACGGTTTTCTTTACCTCCGTTAAACCATGGCCAACCACCAGAAGGGTATTGATTATTTCGTAATTTAGCCAACGCATTTGCCTGCTCTTGGTTCATTTTATTTAGATTGAACAACAGTGCAATACGTTTCTTCTGCTCGGTTTCGGATTGAGCATCTCTAAGCCAGGGTGTTTCCTGAATTAATAGCGATTTTAATTCTTGATTCTTTTCCAGATTACTCAATAAGGCGTCTGTTCCTTCCCATTGATCAAAAACTTTTCGTATTCTAGGATTTTTATTGGCAATATGGCTTGCTAGCGTATTGGCATAATACCTAGAAAAAGTTTGTTCGTTACACTCATAAGGGTATTCCATAAGATAGGGAAGTGCCTGTACTGCATACCAAGCTGGATTAGATGTTATTTCTAAGCTGAGCTTATGATTCTGCAAGGTAGAGGAGGTGTTGTTTTTTAATTTATCTAAAACAAAGCTCTTTTCCTGATTACTTCTTACCCACATAGGAAGGGTTTCTGTAACTAACATACGGTTGCTAAGTACCGGCAACGCATTTTGTTCTCCATCACTAAAATCTGCAGCTTTAGCAATAACGGTATATTGTACCGCCTGCGTGCCAAGCGGAATTTTAAGCGTCCATGAAGCCTGAGTATTTCCTTTTGCAACTACCTTAAATGGCATATTAGCTGCATCTAATAACAGTGAGGAAAGGTCATTTCCGTTAAGTGCGTCGGTTAGTTTTAGCGTTGCTGTACCGGCTAATTCTTTTTCTGTAAGATTGGCAATTTTGGTGCTAATAGTAATCTGATCTCCTTCTCTTAAAAAGCGAGGAGCATTAGGGATTACCATTAATTCCTTTTGTGTAACAGTTTCCATGGAATGTACTGTACTTTCTAAGGTCTTGGTGTGCGCCAATAGTTGCAAGCGCCACTTGGTTAACGCTTCAGGAGTGGTAAAACTAAAGGATACATTTCCTTCTTTATCGGTGTTTAATTGAGGAAAGAAAAATGCAGTTTCTTGCAAATTTTTTCGAATCTGAACGGGTTCGTCCTTTGCAGGGGAATTCTCTTCAGGGGCATTTTTAGGAGGTGCTGAATCTTTCCTATCAGACCCAAACTGGTCCCTTCCTTCCGCCAATTCTGCAATTGGCGCAGCCGCAACACTACTAACGGCAGATTTTTCCACTGCTACATCTTCTAAATCATATTCCGATTTTAACATACGAGCTCTTCTTCCATAAGGTCTATAGCCGCCATATCTAAAGGAAAGAGAAAACCAATTAAAGCTGTCGTAGTATTGCGCTCCATACGAATAGCTGGTATTAGGGTTAGTGGCATTAAAACCCGTTACACCAAAACAATTATAAGCGTTTCCGCTTATACTTCCATAGTAATGGGGCTGGTATATTGGATTAAATCCCCATCCGTGGCCTCTAAAGCTGTCCAGAGAGGCATCGTACATACTGGCAAGGAGTTCTGCACTTACTTTTTCACCTTTAGGTCCTTTCACTTTGAAACTCCATTTTTCGGCTGTCCCTGGTTGTAATTTATCTCTAAATGTGACTGTTTCTAATTGTAAACTAGTGCTGGGATAGGGAATGGAAATATTAACAGTGCTTGAAGTATAGCTATTGTACGCTGCAAAACTATAATATACAGAAAATCCTCCCAAATCATCTTTACTCACTGGAATGCTAATTGTTTTACTATTGTTTTTAAGATGAATTAGTTGCGCGCTTACAATACGTCTTTGCTTTTCTATAAATACCGTAACGTAAAGACTTTCAGCAGCAGAAGCCAACTTAAGCTGTACTTCATCTCCTGGTGCATATACTGCTTTATCTGTCGTAGCCGCGAAGAGTTGATTATCTGCTAACTTTTTATCTTTTGGACTAAAGACATTAAATTGTACTTCATCCTTTACTACTTGCCCAAATTTATCCTGCGTTTCTAAGTGAACAAGGTATTTTCCTGATTCCCAATTTTTAAGCGTTTTTAAGGCTACCTCTGTAGCTACTTCTGTGTCAAATGTGCCTTGCCAAACAACAATTCCCTTCTCCCATGTTGTGGAATTGTGTTCACTGTCATAGGCTTCATTAGGAAATAATTCCACAAACTTTTCTTTCGTAAAGGACCTGTAATCCGGTGCCTCCCAAGGCCTGTTGCGTACTACACGGTTTGGAGCCTGAAGCTTATAAATTTTTAAACTACCCTTAGCTGGTGTAAATTGGCCATTAAGGTTAGTGGTAGAGACCATAAGTTTTTGGTCTTTTTTATCCTTATTTACCGGGCCCGCAATAGCCACATTGGCCGTTAAGGCATGATATCCCACACTAACGGTTGTAGATGTACTTCTGGTTTCTCCGTTAATGTCTGTTACATCTGCAGTAACGGTATAATAAAATACCGGTAAATATTCTTTATCTACACTGTTGTCTGGAATGGCTTTAAAGGGAATCTCATAATTTCCTTGCGCATCCGAAGTTACTTCTCCTTTGCCTATTTCCTGAGGTGTAGTATTGAAATAAGGATGATGCCAATAGTACCAACGGGGATAATAAACCATTCTGCTAACCTTGTAACTTACTTTGGCATCTGATATTACACTACCTGCATAGGCCGTGGCCTTACCTTTAACAATAACACTATCATTTACTTTGTAGGTTTCTGTTACCGGCTCAAAAGAAGTCTCAAACTTAGGACGTTTATATTCCTCTACGGAAAAATTAGTATATCCACTCAAGGAGACTTCGGAAGACGTTACGTTCATTGAAAAATTACCTGTTAAACCTCCATTTGGAAGCACAAATTCTCCCGAAAAAGATCCAAATTCATTGGTAACAAATTCCTGCGTTGATACTACCTGCCCGTTAACATCATTCAACGTAACATTAACTTTTGTTTTTTCTTGAACTACAGAAGTGTTCAGCATACGTTTTAGGGCAATGCCCTTAAAATAAACTACCTGTCCCGGCCTGTAAATACTTCTGTCTGTAAAAAGAAAAGCGGCATAATTGGGTGTATAGGTATTATTATACGTATTTCTACTCACATAATAACCATTATAATAGGCAACATCATCCTTATGGGTAAGGCGCGTACTTACATCGCGCCATTGGTCCTTTACTACTGGGGGTATAATAATTCCTAGATCATTGGTGGTAAGGGTGGTAGTTTTATAAGAACCTCTATAGTCTGTCTTATAGGTAAATTTAACTTTGGCGCCTTTTTTTGGATTTCCATCATTTCTATCTATTACCTGAAATTGATGCCCTTTAGGAGTTCTATTTTCTACTAAAACAAGATCCGTTACCTGAAAAGTGGTGTGCGCAAAAGCAATATCGCTATCTTTCATTGCGGTATCTCCCTCAGAGGTAGCCAAGATGACATAGGTACCCGCTTCTAAAGAAGGTACAAGCACTTCGGTGCTATGGGTTTGGAAATCATTTTCATTTTTTAAGACGGCATTCCATTGGGTTGTAACCGGCAATTTTTTTATGAAGGTTAAAGCTTCATTCCTGTAATTTAAGGTGTCAAATGCTTTTAGTGTTTTTCTAGATATTTTATACACTGATAGCTGTAAGCTAGTTCTATTTCTATGGGTAACAATAAGTCTAGAAGAAGTGTTTACAGGAATATATTCTTCCATGCGCAGTTGTACATCTCTATAATTTACCCCAGATATAAAAGCTTTCGCCTTTTCGGCTCCTTTGCTCTTAGGATACTTTTGTATTATTGTCTCGCAAATAGCTACAGCTTCTTTATATTTCCACTGCTCTTTGGTATTGCTCTTAGGTTGATATGTGCCAGCCATATAACCGTAGGTCTCCGCAATCTCAAATAGGTATAAACCTTCAATTTCATATCCTTTATATCGAGATGCAGAACGTGCTAAAGCATCTAAATAAGCCTGTTGTTTTTCTTCAAAAGTAGCGTTGGCGTAAATGTATTTTAAGCGCTCAATATCTACATCTGCAAAAGCTTTAGAAGGCACTTTTGATACATGATATTGCAAGAGTGCCTGATACAGTTTTAACGCCTCTAGCTGCAAAGAAGTAGTATCTTTAGAATTGATTTGTAGCTGCACAAAATCATTAGCTTCACAAAGGAGATTGGGATCCGAAATCTCAAATTTATAAGCAGGTCGTGTAATGCTGTTTTCACTAGTCTTATAGAATTCTAGGGCATTATGGGCTAAAAGATCATATAAGGAAGGTCTATAGATTTCGGAGTTTTCTTGTTTGTCCAATAAGACCTTAAACCGATCCAATTTTTCTTTCTGAAGCGCCTTGGGTTCAGCTAATGAGTTTGTAAAATGAATACGAATTTCGGCAAAAATTGTATTCAGATCCCAAGTTCTAAAATCATTAGGGTCTACCTTTTCTTCTGTTTCGGTTCTATTGTAAAAAAGATATCTGTTTTGTTGAAAAAATTGCCAATACATATTAGCCAAGTACCCTTCTAATACATTCTTAGTAGGGTACGTACTAGTCTCAATTTCCTTTTTAAAACTATTAACGATACTGAGCTGCGCATCTTCTTCTAAAGTTAAAGCGTATCTCGAACTATACAACAATGCTTTTATGGTC
>CAZWVO010000188.1:0-4937 GCA_964637535.1 uncultured Flavobacteriaceae bacterium | reverse complement strand
TTACATATGTATATCCTTTCTGGGCCGTAATATAAAAATACAAGCCCGGCATAAAAAAAGCCATGCAAATATGCTCAGACATCACCCCCTGTAAACTTCCAAACATACTTAGTAAGGCAACGGTTCCTATTGCCGCCCACAGGCCTATTTTTTTGGAGTTATATACGGTAAGGGTAATTTTATAGGTAAAGAAGGCAGTGATAATAACTAGTAGCGTACCTGCTATTCTAATAGCGATAAAACTTTTCCCAAAAATGGAAATGAGCATTGCAAAAAAAAGATAGGTAATAGGTGGTTTTAGATCCCACAACTGCGTATAGGGTAAAAACCCATCAACCCAAGACTGTCCCATAAGAATAAAAGTACTCTCATCCCTATCTATGTAATCTCTAAAGAAAAAGGGAAAACGCACAAAAAACGCAATTGCAGAAAGCAACAAAAAAACGCCATGGTTTTTCAGATGGGTATACTTAGGTGTAAGCAGTAGAATTCCTTTTTTGAGCACAGATGAATGAAATTTATTTGGTATTAATTCCCATCTTTGCAAGATAGAGAAAAAGCCTGTTTATTAAATTCAAACGTCTTGAAAAATCTTTCTAACAGAGATCAAAAACACCTGTGGCATCCACTAACACAGCATAAGATACATCCTAAAATGTTAGGCTTGGTAAAAGCAAAAGGGGCCATTTTGTTTGATGAGGGTGGGAAAGCATACATAGATGGTATTGCGTCCTGGTATACGAGTATGTACGGGCATTGTAATGAGGCAATTTTAGACCCAGTATACGCCCAAATGCAACAGTTAGATCAGGTGGTTTTTAGTGGTTTTACCCATGAGCCTGCGGTGCAATTATCGGAAGCGTTAATACCTCTATTACCTCCTAATCAGGAAAAATTGTTCTTCTCAGATAATGGTTCTACAGCAACCGAGATTGGAATTAAAATGGCATTGCAATATCATTTTAATGCGGGTGCACCTCGTAAAGTAATGCTAGCTTTTGAAGACGGTTTTCACGGGGATACTTTTGGAGCAATGTCTGTTTCTGGCTTATCTGTATACAACGGACCCTTTAAGGATTTTTTTATTACCGTAGAACGTATACCTGTTCCTAATGAAGCGAATATAGAAGCGCTGTTACAGCGGTTAGAACAGCGTGTTGCTATAGGAGATGTAGCAGGATTTATTTATGAGCCTCTAGTACAGGGTGCGGCGGCTATGAAAATGCATAAGGCAGCTCATTTGGATCGGATATTAAGGATGCTTAAACAGCATAAAGTGCTTAGCATTGCGGATGAAGTAATGACTGGCTTTGGAAAAACAGGAAGCCACTTTGCTTCTGATTACATTTCTACTAAACCAGATATTATGTGCCTATCTAAAGCGCTTACCGCTGGTTTAGTGCCTATGGCAATTACCAGTTGTACGCAAGAGATATACAATGCCTTTTACGATGATGAAATTTCCAAGGGTCTTTTTCATGGACATACCTATACGGCAAACCCTATTGCCTGTGCTGCCGCTCTGGCTGGAATTAAATTACTTTTATCTAAAGACATACAAGAAAACATTAAGAATATTACACAATGGCACCAGGAGTTTGATGCTAGGATTAGCAAACATCCAAAGGTTTCTGCTACTAGGCAAACCGGAATTATTTATGCGCTCGATCTTAAGATAACCATGGAACGCTATGGAAATTTGCGCGATAAACTATTTCAACACTTTATGAATAAAGGCGTTTTTCTAAGACCTCTTGGGAATACCATTTATATTTTAGCTCCGTATATTATCACCAAAGAACAGATGGAGAAAATTTATGGAAGTATAGAAGAGGCGCTAAGGTTATTCTAATTAAAGGATATAAATACTAGTTCGTTTCTAGGGCGTTTAAGAGATCAATTTTCTGCTCGTTTGAAGTAATAACTTCTATGGTTTGATAGTTCCAATTATCACCTTCACCAGAGGCATTTACATACAGAATACCATTTCCTTTAGGACCAGATATGGGAATACGAAGATCTGCGCTTTTTTTTCCATTATTCCAATTCACTTTTCCTTGTACCATTCCATCTTCTTCTATTGGGGAACCTAAAATAGCTAACAATTCGGTATTTTCATTAGCAAGCATTAGGGAATGTGTATAGGGTTGCGAATCTTCAAAAGTTTTAGAAACCCCATAGACTACGGATCCAATTATAACAATACCAATAACCATTAAACTAAGACACCCACCAACTGGAACTACCCATTTCCAATTTCTTTTCCACCAACTTTGCTGCGGTACTAGTTCATTATTATTCATGTTTTTTGTTTTTTAGCGGTGGCAGGAAGTTAAGAACTTTTATTTTTGCAACAAATATTTTTACCTTGCATGTACCTATTTCTATTACTGCTTTTGCCTCACTTTCTCCTTTAGGGGTAGATGATAAAGCTGTTTGGAGCAGCTATCAAGACAACCAGCATCTGTTGACTTCTACTACCCTTGGTGAGCAAAAGGTTTGGGTTGCTTCCTTGCCAACGTATTTAAAAAAGGAAATAGAAGCACTTAAGGGGTCTGATGCCAAATATAAAAACTTAGATAACACGGTACTCTACGCTATATATGTAGCCAGAAAAGCAATGGCTAAGGCGGGGTGGAAACCAGAAGACAACTTTGGTATTAATCTAGGATCTTCTAGAGGAGCTACAGGACTGTTTGAGCAATATCATAAAGCGTTCTTAGCTACACAAACGAGTACTACCTTAGCCTCGCCTACTACAACCTTAGGAAATGTATCTTCTTGGGTAGCTCACGATCTGCAAACACAAGGGCCAGAGATATCACATTCTATTACCTGTTCTACAGCTTTACATGCGGTATTAAATGGTATCGCTTGGATTAGCGCTGGGATGGCTTCTAAATTTTTAGTGGGAGGTACAGAGGCGCCGCTAACACCATTTACTATTGCACAAATGAAGGCGTTAAAAATTTATAGTACGAGTAACGACCCCTTTCCTTGCAGAGCGTTGGATATATCGAAAAAACAAAATGGTATGGTATTGGGAGAGGGTGCTGCAGTTGCCTGCTTAGAAAAAGGAAATGCAGCTAATGCCTTAGCTTTAATTGAAGGTGTTGGCTATGCTACGGAGCCACTCACCCATAATATTTCTATTTCTACGGATGCCGTTTGTTTTCAACGCTCCATGGCTATGGCATTAGAAAATCAGGATATAGAAGCGGTAGATGTTATCGTAATGCATGCCCCGGGAACCATTAAGGGAGATCTTTCGGAACAAAAAGCAATTTCGAAAATATTTAATGGTAGAAATCCTTTTCTAACTACTAACAAATGGAAAATAGGACACACCTTCGGCGCTTCGGGAATGTTAAGTATGGAACTAGCCCTTTTAATGCTCCAACATCAAAAGGTGATCGCTGTCCCGTATATTAAGGAACAAGATGTTCCTCAAAAGATTCAAAAAGTTCTAGTAAATGCTGTAGGTTTTGGGGGAAATGCAGTTTCTGTTTTACTATCTACTGTAAGTGTTATTTAACAGGATTACTAGAATTTCTCAAGGTATAATCACAAAAAAGAAAATTGTAGCTCCAAAAAAGGAGGTCTTCATATAGGTATTGTAACTTTCTGTATGTAAGGTGTTTGCATAACCTTGTAATATTGGGATTTCTTTTATGGATTTTTGAGATTTATAGGCTATTTTTGATCCGCTGTTTAATCCCATCTTATGAGTATCGAAAGACACAATTGGAGTACACAAGAAATCCTGGATATTTACAATAAACCCTTAATGGAATTGCTCTATGAAGCAGCTACTATTCACAGGGAACATCATGATCCTAATACGGTTCAGGTGTCTACACTATTGTCCATTAAAACAGGTGGCTGCCCAGAAGATTGTGGATATTGTCCACAAGCTGCTCGTTACCATACGGATATTGAAGGTAATGATCTAATGTCTGTGCAACAGGTAAAGGCGCAGGCATTGCGTGCTAAATCATCTGGAAGTTCTAGAGTATGTATGGGAGCCGCTTGGCGTAATGTAAAGGATGGCCCTGAGTTTGATCAGGTACTAGAGATGGTACGGACCATTAATAAATTAGATATGGAAGTGTGTTGTACTCTTGGGATGCTTACAGAAAACCAAGCACAACGTTTGGCAGAAGCAGGGCTTTACGCGTACAATCACAACTTAGATACTTCAGAAGATTATTATAAAGACGTTATTTCTACACGTGCTTTTGAAGACCGTTTAGAAACCATAGATAACGTAAGAAAAAGTAATGTTACGGTATGTAGTGGTGGAATTATTGGTATGGGAGAAGCGGTAGAAGATAGGGCTGGAATGTTGGTAGCCCTGTCTACTTTAAACCCGCAACCAGAATCTGTTCCTATTAATGCGCTTGTTGCTGTAGAAGGCACCCCTATGGAAGAAATGCCTCCTATTCCAATATGGGATATGATTAGAATGGTAGCTACTACACGTATCGTAATGCCTAAAACGCAGGTGCGTTTGTCCGCAGGACGTACGGAAATGAGTAGAGAAGGACAAGCCATGTGCTTTTTTGCTGGAGCCAATTCTATTTTTGCCGGAGATAAGTTGCTCACAACGCCTAATCCAGATGTAAATGCAGATATGGAGATGTTTAAGCTCTTAGGGCTTAATCCGCAAAAGCCTTTTGTAAAAGTAGCGCAACCCGAAACGGTTGAAGCAGAAGACTCTAATTATAACAGCTTGGGAGAAAAACCTAAATGGACACGCCCTGGTCATACAATTGAACGTAATGAAACGGCGAAAGCCAAAGCGAAAATTACCGACTAATTCCGAGTATAAGAAAATTTTAAGAGTTACTTTGGTATTGGTTCTTTAAATTTGAGTTGCAAATAGACTTAAAAAAAGCTTTGAAATTAGTTACTATTCCAAGGGTGAAGACCTTATC
>CAZWVO010000187.1:0-4969 GCA_964637535.1 uncultured Flavobacteriaceae bacterium | reverse complement strand
GCCAATCCGTTTTGACTCATTTCATTTGTTTCTTTTAATTAGCTCCGCCGATTCCTTCTGTCCGGCGGAGCGCTACATGAAGACGGTGAACCGGCTTCTTTATGATTCCGGTACAAACTTGCGACTCATGTGCGCAATTATTTTGCGTAGTTAAAAACTATGTTTACTTTCATTAAAAATAAACGAAATGGCTCTCAACAAAAATGCCCTAATTCGCTATAAAACTATTGATAAATGTTTACAGAACAACTACCGCCAGTGGACCTTAGAGGACCTGATTGAAGCCTGCTCAGATGCCTTATATGAGTATGAAGGTCGGGAAGTGAATGTGAGTAAGCGAACCGTTCAATTGGACATACAGTTAATGCGAAGTGATAAATTGGGGTACAATGCACCTATTAGAGTTTATAACAAGAAATACTATAAATATGAAGAGGAAGACTATTCAATAACGGATATTCCGATCACAGAAAATGATATGAATGTACTTTCTGAAACGGTAGAAATGTTGAAGCAGTTTAAGGATTTCTCATTGTTTTCCGAACTGGGCGGAATAATTCAAAGATTGGAAGATAAAGTGTATACGGAGAAAACAGATCAATCATCCATCATCCATCTGGATAAAAATGAAAATTTAAAAGGGCTTCATTGGTTGGATGAATTGTATCAAGCTATTCAGAAAAAGGTGGTCCTAAAGTTAGAATATAAATCCTTCAAGGCCACCACGGCGAGCATCATTCATTTTCATCCGTGTTTACTAAAAGAATTCAATAACCGTTGGTTTCTTATAGGCATGGGCAACAAGGCCAAGGGGGTGGTTAATTTGGCTTTGGATCGCATAATTTCTATTGATTATGACTTTACCACCAACTATATGAATTTTGATTTCGACGCAGATACCTTCTACAAGGATGTGGTAGGAGTAACGGTAAACCAGGGGGAACGCGCTTCCAATGTGAAGCTTTGGATAGATCAATACAATGCACCTTATGTGCTCACCAAACCCATGCATCATTCTCAGATTTTAGAGAAAACAAATGAGGATGGAAGTGTTGAAATTTGCATTAAAGTCAAGATGAATTTTGAATTAGAGCGACTTATTTTAGGTTTTGGTGAAGCTATGGAAGTGTTACAGCCAGAGCGCTTGCGAAAACGAATTGCTAAGAAATTGGAAAAAGCGACTAGTTACTATGCCATACATTAATTTCATGAAGAAACTATTGTAGGAAGTATTAAAATGAAAAGTTTATAATTGAATATGAAGTTGATCGCCAGATCATGTATGACCTCTACCCAATGTTAGCATCTCAAGCCCCAGAACTTCTAGAGCGTTGTTATAGGACATAAAAAAACCTGTACTATGAGGTACAGGCGATATGCTTTAAGGAAGCCTTAAAATTCTCCAATATCTAGAAGGCAAGAGTTCTTAAGACAGTGTTTTTTCTACTTTAGCGGGCTTGGCATTATCTGCAATAGCATAACTAATAGCGGCTCCTAAAACGGCACCAATGATAGCAAAAACGTACGCTCCCATTTCATCTTCGGTAATAAGCATTCCTACAAGAGCGCCAAAAAATTCGAACCCTATCCAGAGTACAACCATTATAATAATGTAGCCCGTTGGGTTTAGGCCTTTTTCTTTTACAATATCGCGTATCTTTTTTCCAAGATAGATCGCAGCTATTATTTCTAACATAAGTAATTCGATTTGAGGTTTCCCCATACAAACCACGCAATTCCGTAAATATTGTTCTCTTACTATTAGATAGGGTAAAAATTAGACAAACGGTGCATTCTGGGCCAAATTTGGGATAACAAAGAAGGCAAATCTACCCCTTGCATTAGTCACCATTAGTACTTCTACCCAGGAAATTAATAGCGTCTTTTTTGCGAATTCTAGACGATTCACTACGAATTCTAGAACAGCACTTTAATCCATTGTACTCCCTACTACATTTGGTCAAAAATCAATACTATTTCAAACTAAAAAACAAAACAGATGAAACGTTTAAGCATCCTTCTAATATTGCTTACCAGTACGCTTGGGTTCGCGCAACAGGAAAAAAGCCCGTATTTATGGGTTTCTACAAAAGATGCCGTAATTCCGCTTAAAGCCTCCAAAACAAATGTTCAAATTTCGGGTACAATTGCACATGTGCAACTTACCCAGGTGTATCACAACCAAGGTGCTACACCTATTGAAGCCAAGTACGTTTTTCCTATGAGCACTGCAGCTGCCATACACAAAATGCAGATGACCATAGGGACTAGAGTAGTGCATGCTAAGATTTTTGAAAAGCAAAAAGCACAAGAGGTCTATAATAATGCACTTAGTCAAGGAAAGCGTGCTGCAAAATTAGATCAGGAACGTCCTAATGTTTTTCAAATGAATGTAGGTAATATTATGCCTGGCGATGAGATTGCGATAGATATTTTTTATACGGAACTTTTAGAACCCGTAAATGGCGATTATAGTTTTGTTGCACCCAGTGTTGTAGGCCCTAGGTTTACCGGAGAAAAGGGCAAAGCAGAGCCCGTTTTTAGCACACCATATACGGCTAGTGGTACCGGAGACACTTTTGATTTTGAACTAAAAGCTAGCCTTAATGCCGGAATGATTATTCAGCATATACAGAGCCCTTCTCATACGATTAACGTAAGCTATCCAACAAGTAAAACCGCTGAGGTGTTTTTGTCTAAGTCTAATGATAATCCTGCCAATCGTGATTTTGTAATGAACTATAGTCTTCGGGGAAATCAAATTCAGTCTGGTCTTCTATTGTATGAACACGGCGACGAGAATTTCTTTGCTTACTTAATGGAGCCTGTTAAAAAGCCTAAAAAACAAGATATTACCCCTAGAGAGTACCTTTTTATAGTAGATGTTTCGGGTTCTATGAATGGCTATCCCTTGGAGGTATCTAAAGAATTAATGCGCAACTTATTGTGCAATCTAGGCCCTCAAGACACCTTTAATGTGCAATTGTTTGCCTCTAGTTCTACCATGTATAGCCCTACCCCAGTAATGGCTACCGAACAAGAAGTAGAAGCGGCTATTCAATTCCTTTCTAATGGCCAAGGTGGAGGTGGAACACGTTTGCTCAACGCTTTGGAAACAGCCTACAGCTTACCTAGGAGTGCAATGGGAAGTGCAAGGTCTATGGTGGTTATTACAGATGGGTATGTGAGCGTAGAAAAAGAAGCGTTTCAGTTAATTGCCAATAATTTAGATAAGGCCAATGTATTCACTTTCGGAATAGGCGCTAGTGTTAATCGGTATTTAATAGAGGGAATGGCTAAAGTATCGCATAGCGAATCTTTTGTAGCTACTTCAAAACAAGAAGCTCTAAAAGTAGCCAAAGCGTTTAAAACCTATATAGAAACGCCATTGCTTACCCAGGTAAAACTAAAGGCCAAAGATTTTGAAATATACGACGTAGCTCCGCAAAGTATTCCAGATGTATTTGCAGCTAGGCCGGTGGTGATCTATGGTAAATACAAAGGCACTCCAACAGGAAAAATGGTATTGGCGGGCTATCACGGCAAGAAAAAATTTAAACACGAGTACAAGGTTTCTAATGGAAATTTAAGTCAAGACAACAAAGCATTACGTTACCTATGGGCTAGAAAGAAAATAGCGCTCTTAGATGATTATAATGCCCTTTTTAGAGAAAACGTAAAAGAGGAAGTAACAGCTCTAGGATTGCAATACAATTTGGCAACGCAATACACATCGTTTGTAGCTGTAGATGAAACTCCTATAAATGATAGTGGGGAATTGAGAACGGTAAAACAGCCCTTACCTATGCCACAAAACGTATCCAACGCGGCTGTTGGTGCGGAAGCAGAAGTAAGCGTAAAAACAAGGTTTAAGCGCTCTTTTAGCATTCACTTGGATACCCATTTATCAAAAAACCAAAAAAGAAAAATTAAGATGGAATTTAAAGCACTTTATACGCAATTGGTAAACACCTATTTAGAAAAGAACATTGCATTACGCATCACTTTTAATAGCAATGGAAAGCTGGTGTTAGTAGAAAAATTACAAGAGGGGAAATGGATAGCAGCAAAAAGCATATTGGCCGAGTTTGAGAAAGGGGCTATGCCAACTTTGACTATTCAAAAACCATTAACGCTTACTTTAAGGAAGTAGTAGGTAGGTTGGTAATATTGTACTCCTTAAAGGGGGAAATAGCCTGCAGGGATGCTACAATCCTGCGGGCTTTCCTTTTTTTTAGCAATGATTAAACGAATACTAGATAAACACTTACGAATACTAGAAGCACCCTAAAAAGGGAAAGAGTTGCCTGTACATTTGAGTAAACAATTACAGTAAACTAAAAAAACAAAAAAATGAAACAAGCTATAGTAATACTCATAACGCTTTTAAGCTTTACTCTTTCAAAAGCTCAGGAATTTAAGGCCACAACAAAGTATGTGCTTGCTGCAAATGCCGAGGATAAAGAACAACAGTATCCACCATATTTAATTCACCTTACTGCTGCAGATGAGGCAGCAAATGAACTGGCCACTATAGCAGTAGATAGTAAAGATTTTATGGGAGAACCCAATATAACTAGTTTGGATAACCCAGGCCTAGAAGGCGTTTCTGAGATTATTAAGGTTAGCATTCCGTATGAAGCAGCTTGCCAAAAAGTAGTATCGTACTATTTTGTTGTAGAGAATAACAATAATGTTGTAGCGCTACCAGCAATAGAGAACCTGTATTGTGATAATATTCCCTTAGGATTTGGATATATCTTCCCCAATCAGAAGTACGGAAAAGTGGGGGTTATACAAAGCGCTCAAATGATGTTTACAAGAAAAAACCAGATTAAAGCAATAGACGTAATTCGGAGTATAGCATGGAATGATGACGATTTTGAGGCAGAGGATATTCCGGAAGAAACGGGCAAATAATACCACGGTATTTTATTTGAGCCGGGTGGCTTATTAATGTTTAACAGTT
>CAZWVO010000186.1:0-5013 GCA_964637535.1 uncultured Flavobacteriaceae bacterium | reverse complement strand
GATAACTAGTAAAAAGGAAAGGTTTTTCATAAGGGATATTTAAGTTTCATACACTACTTAAGAAGCAAGTAGTAAGGGTAACGGTATTGTGATAAAATTATTTTGTTATTGTAAAGCAGAATAAAACAATGATAAACTAAATATTTTACCCAGAACATAAAGAGAATTACAAGCTCCTGTTTATTTTTGCAAAATGAAATATACACGCCTTACTAAAGAGCAATTGGAAGAGCTGCATCCAGAATTCATTAACTTCCTAGCTACACAGTCTATCACCGCCTCAGAATGGGACACTATTAAGCGTAAACAGCCTGCTGTTGCGGAAGAAGAATTAGATGTTTTTAGTGATTTAGTTTGGGAAGGTGTGTTAACCAAGGTGAATTATTTAGAAAACATAAGTGCACAACAAATGCATCTGTTTAACTTGGCAGAAAAAGAAATGAAACTCATTTCCGTAAAGGTGATGAACCCAGAGGTAGACCTCAATACAGCAGTTGGTTTTTCATGGTTTAAGAAAAATTGGCAATCCGATTTTGTAGAGTATCTTACCGCTTCCAAGGCGTATAGCGAGGATAAAAATCAAGATATTTTTAAAATGATACAACAGGGAGCTGTAATTACAAAAGGCGATTTGTACCAATGGTTTGATAAAATTATAGAATAGCCGATATTTGCGGCAATATCTCCTAATTAAACGAACCAATTACAAAAGCGGTATTACAGCTACATAAAAGGCAATGGCAAAAAAACCAAGTATTCCAAAAGGTACCCGAGATTTTACACCGGAACAGGTAGTAAAGCGAAACTATATTACGGATATCATAAAACAACATTTCACCACCTTTGGCTTTCAACCCATAGAAACCCCGTCTTTTGAAAATTCCGATACCTTAATGGGGAAGTATGGAGAGGAAGGAGACCGACTTATCTTTAAAATATTAAATTCCGGGGATTTCATAAGCAAGGTAGATGACGTTACCTACAGTTCCAAAAACTCAAATTCGCTTACGCCAAAAATCTCGGAAAAAGCGCTTCGTTATGACCTTACCGTACCCTTTGCACGGTATGTAGTAATGCATCAAAATGAAATTCAATTTCCCTTTAAACGCTATCAAATACAGGCCGTATGGCGAGCAGATAGACCTCAAAAAGGTCGTTTTCGTGAATTTTATCAGTGCGATGCTGATGTGGTAGGAGCCAATTCCTTATTGCAGGAGGTAGAGTTTGTGCAGTTGTACGATGCCGTTTTTACTTCCTTAGGCTTAAAAGGAGTCCAGATCAAACTAAACAACAGAAAAATTTTAGCTGGTATAGCAGAAGTAATAGGTGCAAGCCATTTATTGGTGCCCTTTACCGTAGCCCTAGATAAGCTAGACAAGATAGGAGAAGAAGGGGTTGTGCGGGAAATGAGAGAACGCGGTATTTCTGCGCAAGCAATAGAACGCCTTACACCACTATTTTCTTTGCAAGGGCACAATCTAGAGCAACTAGGGCAATTAAAGTTATTACTAAAAGATTCGGAAACAGGAACCCAAGGAGTTCAAGAGTTATCTTATATCATTAGTGCAGTAGAAGCCTTAGGATTACAAACCGCTAATTTAACTATAGATGTTACACTGGCACGAGGTTTAAACTATTACACGGGAGCCATTTTTGAGGTAGCTGCTCCAGAGGGAGTGCAAATGGGGTCTATTGGTGGCGGCGGTCGTTATGATGACCTTACCGGTATTTTTGGGCTTAAAGATGTTAGTGGAGTAGGAATTAGCTTTGGTTTGGATCGCATTTATTTGGTTTTAGAGGAGTTGCATTTATTCCCTACTTCTTTAGCACAAACCTTAGATGTACTTTGCGCAAATTTTGGAGAAAAAGAGGCTATTGCAGCCCTGCAGTTAGTTGGTAAGCTACGCGCAGCAGGTCATAAGGCAGATGTGTACCCCAGTGCTGCAAAAATGCAAAAGCAAATGAAGTATGCCAATACTAGAAAAGTGCCCTATGTAATCCTTATCGGGGCGCAGGAGTTAGGTGCAAATACCTTTGTGGTAAAAGATATGGAGAAGAGAACGCAGGAAACCTATTCGTTAGATGCTCCAGAAGAATTCATCCAAAGGCTATAATTGCTTAATTATAGATGCCATTACACTGCAGTAATACGTTTCTCCATGCGGAACATAATTCCTTGTAGTTATGTCTTTTTTAATCGTTTCTAAAAAAGTAGTAATCGGAACAAGTTCTAGCTTTGCTACTTCATTAACCTGTTTTTGCAATGCAGTTAACGGCACTTTTAATTCACTTATAAAGGTATGATGAAATTCGCTGTCTGTTAGTGCATCGCCATGGCGATGCACCGCTTTATAAACTCCAATTTTTCGTAAATCACCCGGAGAAGACTGTACCCCAATTTCTTCTTTGCTTTCGCGTATGGCTGCATCCAATATCGCTTCTCCAGCGCCTACATGACCTGCAACGGAAACATCCCAATGTCCGGGATAGGTTTTTTTTTTGGAGCCCCCTTTGCTGCAATAAAACCAGACCTTCTTTAGTATAATACCAAATGTGCACCGTAGGATGAAACCAGCCATTGCAATGTGCCTCTGATTTTAGCGCAGTTTTACCAGTAGCTTTCCCATCGGCATCTAAAATATCTACTAATTCATCCATGCTAAAAAAGCGCGTTTATACACGCCTATTATGATACGGTTTAGTCAAAATAACTAAACGTTTCTCCTTCCTTAATAGTTAAGAGTGTTTCATAAATTAACCGAATCACGTTTTCTACATCGTTTTTATGAACGGTTTCTACCGTAGTATGCATATAACGTAAGGGAAGGGAAATTAGCGCAGAAGCTACCCCACCATTACTATAGGCAAAGGCATCTGTATCCGTACCGGTCATACGAGAAGCGGCCATGCGTTGAAACGGAATTTTTTTAGCTTCAGCAGTTTCAATAATCCGTTCACGCAATTTATTTTGTACCGCAGGCGCATATGAAATTACCGGACCAGCTCCCATTTCGGTATGTCCTTGTTTCTTCTTGTCAATCATTGGGGTAGTGGTATCATGACATACATCGGTTACAATAGCCACATTAGGTTGTATGGTTTGAGTAATCATTTCGGCACCTCTTAATCCAATTTCTTCTTGTACAGAATTGGTAATGTATAAGCCAAAAGGCAACTTGTTTTTATTTTCGTGCAATAGCCTTCCTACTTCAGCAATCATAAAACCGCCAGCACGGTTGTCAATTGCTCTACATACATATTTATCTCCGTTGAGTACATGAAATTGATCAGGGTAGGTAATAACGCAGCCTACATGCACTCCCATTTTTTCAACCTCTTTCTTATCTTTGGCTCCAATATCAATAAAAATATTATCCAATTTTGGAGGTTCTTCTTTTGCTCTATTTCTGGTATGAATTGCAGGCCATCCAAATACACCTTTTACAATCCCTTTCTTTGTATGGATGTTTACCCATTTAGATGGGGCTATTTGATGGTCGCTGCCCCCGTTACGGATTACATATAACAATCCGTTATCGGTTATGTAATTTACATACCACGATATTTCATCGGAATGCCCTTCAATCACTACCTTGTATTTGGCATCTGGGTTAATCACCCCCACGGCAGTACCATAGGTATCTGTAATAAAGGTGTCCACATATGGTTTTAAATACTTCATCCAAAGTTTTTGCCCTTCCCATTCATAGCCTGTTGGAGCTGCGTTGTTTAGGTATTTTTCAAAAAAGTCTAAGGATTTTTTAGTAATGATTTTCTTTGCGCTCATTTAGTACGATTTTCTACAAACTTAGGAATATTCACTTTTATTTAATAATAGAATTGCAGGTTTATTACTAATTTTGGCAAGGCATTTGATTCTAGTATACAGATGAAAAAGAACCTTACCACAATTGCATTAGCCTTACTTTGCTTTCTAGGATATGGACAGCAAGAAGAAGAACCTTTAGATTCTATTGCAAAAGAATACATCTTAATAGAGGGCGATTCTATTTTCCAAACCTCCATACCCTTAGAGGAAGTGTATATTTTTAGTAAGCTAGAATTTGCTTCCAAAGAAGAAAAACTCCGGTATTATATTCTTAGGAGAAAAACACATAAGGTATACCCGTATGCGCGACTAGCTGCAAATCGCTTGGTAGAATTAAATGATAGTCTGGGCAAGATTACCAAGAAGGCGAAAAGGAAAAAGTATACTAAAAAAGTTCAGAAGTACATAGAAGGAGAGTTTTCTGAAGAACTGAAGAAATTGACACGTACGGAGGGGCAGATATTGGTAAAGCTTATATATAGACAAACGGGGAAGACGGCTTTTAGTTTGGTTAAGGAGTTAAGAAGCGGTTGGCGTGCTTTTTGGTATCAGACCACAGCAAAGTTGTTTAAAATAAGTATTAAGGAAGAATACCATCCCGATAAAGTACATGAAGATTATTTGATTGAAGATATTTTACAGCGCGCTTTTGCTGAAAATAAGTTGGAACGCCAAAAAACAGCCTTAGACTACGATTATTCTTCCTTAACCAATAAATGGGCTAAGGAGAAGGCAAAGAAGAAATAGTTGCGTAACTCTTAAAAATAACTTATATTTCTTATCCTTTTTTAAACAATGTTTATACGGAATATCCTAGGTATGAATGAATTGAAAAAAGGCTTTTAAAATTTTTATTATTTTTTTTGAAATATAGTTTTTTATTCAAATAACCATTCTATATTTGCACCCGCTTTGCAAGACAACGAATGTATGTTTGGTAAAGTTATTAAGATTAAATTTAGGAACTCTGGGGTTGTTTTATAGTCTAGAGTTAGTTCATTGAAATATTGATAGACAGCGCGTATTAATAGCGATATTGATACATAAGATTAAAGATTAAGACGATAGATTCGATAAGTGAGTTTTGGATTACTTTTTTGTATTGGTTTTAGATATATTATTTAAGAATCAACGATGAAGAGTTTGATCCTGGCTCAGGATGAACGCTAGCGGCAGGCCTAACA
>CAZWVO010000185.1:0-5021 GCA_964637535.1 uncultured Flavobacteriaceae bacterium | reverse complement strand
AACTAGAACAAATGACCACTGGCCATTCCAAACCTTTACTTTTATGATAGGTCATTGTAATGAATCTTGTATTTGGACATGATTCTCTAGCTTTTTTAATAACTTCAAAAGCATTTAACAAAGGCATTTCAATATCCAATAATGCGATTTTTGGTTGTTTTTCTACTAATTGTGTTAATGCTTTTGCTCCGTCTTCTACACTTCCTAAAATAGTATACCC
Source organism: uncultured Flavobacteriaceae bacterium (assembly GCA_964637535.1). Lineage (GTDB taxonomy): Bacteria > Bacteroidota > Bacteroidia > Flavobacteriales > Flavobacteriaceae > CANMSI01. The sequence continues at coordinate 4,801 of CAZWVO010000185.1, read as the reverse complement.
TTCTTTTTGTAATTGGGTAATAACACTTTGCCATCTATAACTATTGCTCTCCCAACCATGCATTAGTAACACTGTAGGTCCGCTTCCTTCCCATTTATAGGTTTGAATAGTGGTATTTCCTATTTGTAATCTAGCTGCTTTAGCTTGTTCTAGAAAAGCCAATTGTATTGGTAATACCCTACCTTTTCTAGGCGAACAAAATAGTTTAAAAGCCTTGTTGGCAATAGCCTTAGGCGCAAATAGGGAAGCCGTATTAAAGTAAAACCCAATAATTTTTGGGAGAAAAGTATTCAGGATTTTTTTCATGCGTGATTCCTCAGTATTCAGTAAGGATACCCTAATAGAGAATACAAAGATACGGTATAAAAAAGGTTTCATTGTAACTAGTAAGGAGCACTAAAAAAGCATGCTAGACACTAAGGCCTAACATGCTAAATAACCTTACCATTACAACTAAGGATATACTATATTTTAGAAGCGGTATATGTGCCTCCATGATCCGTAGCCAATTGACGCATAAAATTATGATCTGCATCTTCGCCAAAGGCTATGGTATGAATAATTACATTGTTTACATTACTATTTTTCACCTCTTCTAACACTCTAGCTGGCCCGCCATTTGGAAGTCCATCACTCATTAAAACAATTTCTTCTACACCAGGAGTAGCTAGAGCCTCTTTAAGTCCTTCTAAGGTGTCGGTTCCTCCACCAGCTTTTAGATTTTTCACAAAAAGATTAGCTGATGTACGCGTACCATTAGACGCTATCTTAAATGAATTTGAATACGGCGTTACCTTATCATTATAAGCATATACCGTAAATTGTTTCCCATCGGGCAAACCTTTTATTGCTGGAATTAAGTTACGTTTTACAGCGCCTAATTTAGTGGCTTCTTTTTTAACTTGTTTTCCTATTAGTCCTCCCACTTTTCCACCAATGGCCTTGCCCACTTGGTTACCAGCTTCATTTCCTACTTCCCTTGTGATTTGATCTTTAATAGAGCCTTCATCAATACCTTCCATACTACCAGAGGTATCTATAAGGTATAAGGTGTGTTTTTCTGTGGTTGCTATCCCGTAAAAATCATTAGATTTTTTAGCCACGTAACAGGAGCTTAATAGCATTGTAGTTACGAGTATGTATACAAGGTTTAGTTTGTTTTTCATATTCTTCAATTTAAAGATTAAATTAGGGTTCTTTATTAATGAGTAAATATACTGTTATAACAGTATATACTCATATTTTTTAAAATGTTCTTAGATGTTAATGAGAATTCTACGCTTATTGTCTGGGAAGAGACTAAATATAATGAGAATTTGAATAACCGCAAAAAATGCATATATCAATACTACCCATACCGATAAACGGATTATTCCTCTCTATGAACAGCATCTATAGAAAACGCAGGAAGACATATAGCAATATAAACGCAGGGCGTATCAAAAGGATTGGCATATTGCACTCTGGTATTTTTTTCAATTTTAATAGATTGCCCTGCCTCTAGAACAACAGTTTCTCCTTCAATTATAAACCTTTTTTTACCTGAAATAACAAGCGTATACTCATCAAATTCTGGAGTTTGAAAAGGTTCTGACCAACCAGGAGGTGCAGTCATATGTGCTATGCTAATTGCACTGTTGCCATCTGTAGCCTTTCCAAAATGTTCTTTAATGCTTTTTCCATCCGAAGTAGGAACTACAAAAGGTGTGGTTTGTATGTAATATCTCTTTTTCATTATATGGGGTAACTCAGCAAATGTATGAGAAAATGTACCAGGGGTTATATGCTAATACTTAATCCCAACCTACCATCAGGTACTTCAACTTAGCTTTATCTGGAATTTGAACCGCTTCTATATTTGTGCTTGTTGCGTATCTAAGGCTGGGTGGAAGCTCCTTTTTATCAATAGTTACATAAAGATTACTCTCTTTAAGATAAATAACCACATTGTTCATAGTCGTAATTACGCGTTTTACGCCATATTGCGCCTTCACGTCTTTAAACGTACTTTGGAGACCAATACCCTTAGCTGTCACAAATCTTGAATCCATAATTCGCACATTTTCTATTTTAGGCAAACTGTCATTGCTTTGCGTTAGGGTAAGTAAGTGTTTTCCTCCTTTTTCATAAATCTGAATTTTTTTGGAGGTAGTCCACCTTTTGGTGTTGGAAGAATCTTTAGTGATGCCTAAAGGGTCTTTTCCGTTTTGGCGATTCCGTTTCATTTGAAATCCGTCTACTCCGACAATAGAATCGAGTGCAAAAATACTATCCAATTGTGCAGTGTAATTTATCTTATTTAATTTGCCTACGCTGTCATTAGTAATAAGAAAGGTAGTATCCATCTCTTCTTGGCATTGTATAAAAAAGCCTAGTGCTCCAAACAGTATGACATATATGATTTTTTTCATTCTTTTAGTTCAATTTTATCGCAATACTTTCTTTAAAATGCCCAATACCCCTCTAATAAAAGTAGCACTTGTAAGCACCTTTACCACTGGATTCTGACGTGTACTTTTTCTACTGCTTGTTTTTCGACTTTTTGCCGCGGGTTTCGCTTTTTCTTTTTCGGCTTCTTTTTCGGCTTTCTCAATCTTTCCATTGAGCATCTCATAGGCACTTTCCCTATCAATTACTTCATTGTATTTTTCTACTAGCTTAGAACTGTCTATCACCTCTTTTAACTCTTTAGCTGTAAGTACGTCCATTCTACTCATGGGGGCGCGTAGTAAGGTTGCAGCCAAGGGAGTAGGCCTTCCTTTTTCATCTAAGGCAGAAATAAGTGCTTCTCCAATTCCTAAAGACGTAAGTACTTCTTTGGTATCGTAAAACTCAGAATCTGGGTAATTTTCTGCAGTTAGTTTTATCGCTTTTCGATCTTTGGCCGTAAAAGCACGTAAGGCGTGCTGTACTTTTAATCCCAATTGAGACAGAACAGCATCAGGAACATCAGTTGGGTTTTGCGTCACAAAATAGAGTCCAATACCTTTAGAGCGTATTAACTTTACAATACTTTCTATCTGTTCTAATAAGGCCTTTGACGCTTCGTTAAATATAAGATGCGCTTCGTCTATAAATAAGATTAGTTCAGGTCTATCACTATCTCCTTGTTCCGGAAATGTGCCGTAAATTTCGGCTAAAAGACTTAACATAAAAGTAGAGAAAAGCTTAGGCCTGTCTTGTATGTCTGTAAGGCGTAAAATATTAATATATCCTCTCCCATTTTTATCAACCCTAGTAAGGTCGTCTACTTCAAAAGATTTTTCTCCAAAGAACAAATCGGCCCCTTGTTGTTCTAACTCAATAATTTTTCTGAGAATAGTTCCTGTAGAGCTCGATGATATACGTCCATAATCTTTAGTAAATTCTTCTTTCCCTTCGGCAGTAGCATATTGTAACACTTTTTTAAAATCTTTCAAATCTAAAAGGGGAAGCTTATTATCATCACAATATTTAAAAATTACTGCAACAATTCCTTCTTGGGTAACGGTAAGGTCCAAAATACGCGATAAGAGTACTGGTCCAAATTCCGATACTGTAGCTCTAAGTTTTACACCATCTTGCTCCGAAAGGGAAAGAATTTCTACTGGAAAATTCTTGGCTTCAAAGGGTAAACCAATTTTTTCATGTCGTTCATCAATTTTTGGGTGTCCAGGACTGGGTTGTGCCAAACCACTTAAATCTCCCTTTAAATCCATTAACAATACTGGAATTCCCTTATCCGAAAGGTTTTCTGCAATTACCTGCAGGGTTTTCGTTTTTCCGGTACCGGTTGCGCCAGCAATAAGGCCATGACGGTTTAAGGTTTTTAGGGGAATTTTGATATGTGCATTCGTAATCGCTTCTTCATTAAGCATTGCAGCTCCCATGGTAATAAAGTCGCCTTTAGTGGTATATCCTTCTTCTATATGTTTAAAAAATGTGTCTTTGGCACTCATCTGGTTTATTTTTTGATAAAAATAGGGTAATTTTAATAAAAAATAGAGACTCATGAAAAACTACATTAGGTTTATTTGTTTAGCATTCTTTTTACTCAGTGCAATGGTGCAAGCACAAGAAAAAGTGAATATTACATTTCACGAATCGCACGAAGAAAAAAAGAAAACAGCTCCTTTTAGTGATGTAGTAGAAGCTGGGAATATGTTCTTTTTAGCGGGTCAGATAGGGATGGATCACAGTACACGTACTATGGTAAAAGCTGATATTAAATCGGAAACCCATCAGGCCATAAGCAATATCAAAGCGGTTTTAGAACAACATAACCTTACTTTAGATAATGTGGTTAAATGCACCGTTATCCTCAGTACCATGGAAGATTTTGCAGCCTTTAACGAAGTCTATACTACCTATTTTACTAAAAAACCTGCGAGAACTACATTTGCTGCCAGTGGTTTAGCAAGAAATGCCAAGGTTGAAATAGATGTTATTGCCATAAAAAATTAAAGGATTTGTACGTCAGTACAAATAGCATATCGGATCGTTTTTTTTGAAATTTTGTGGCTTTTTTAAGGGTAATTTTGTGACAGCTGCTAAGTGTTCTATTTTTAGGACAAGACACTGTATCTATCTATAAAAGAATTAGGTGTTGTAATAGATTAGATAATTGTTTTGCTAGGCTAGTGAGTCAATTAAGTACTATCTTTGCCCCCATGATTACAGAAGAGGTAATGGCTTTGGTAGATAAGGGAAAAATGCTTCCTTTGATGGAGGAGTTCTATACTATCCAAGGCGAAGGATACCACAAAGGTACCGCTGCTTATTTTATTCGTGTAGGGGGATGCGATGTAGGCTGCCATTGGTG
>CAZWVO010000184.1:0-5033 GCA_964637535.1 uncultured Flavobacteriaceae bacterium | reverse complement strand
ATTCGGTAGTGCGCGTTTTTGATTATGTTGCTAAAGTGCTAATGGACTTCTTAAACAGGAGAGCCTTTGAAAATTTTAATGCCAAGACAAGAAAAGAAATCTTAAATCAGATTGTAAAATTCTTGGACGGAATTACAGGCCCTGATAAACTAATTGAAAACTTTGATATTCGCAGGTTTGAACAGGACCCAACGCAGAAAGATCGAATTTTTATTGATATTAGATTAAAACCCTATTTCCCAGCAAAGAACTTTTTAATCAAATTAGACGGTCAAAAAGGAGACGAAGGTACCGAGTGGGATACTGATTATGAACAACAATAGGTAAAGTGTAACTAAAAGCCCAAATCTAACATGTCATTTTTAGCAAAACTATACGTTGATGGGTCGGAGTATAATGTGCTTAGCTGTACGTATAACTTTGATCAACCCATGGATCATACTGGAAAACCAGCTGGAAAACCAGTAGGAGGGCAAATTATGATAACCTTAGAGTCTCAGGGAAAATATGACTTGTTTCACTGGATGGCTTCTCCAGATCAGACTAAAGACGGCGCTATCATCTTTTATAAAAGAGACGCCATGTCGCAATTACAGGAGGTAATCTTCAAAAAAGCCTACTGTGTTAAACTGGTAGAAAATTTTGATGCCGTAAGTACCACACCTATGCAAAAACGCATCGTAATATCTGCGCAAGCTATTCAGGTAGGAGATATGACTTTTGAGAATCGTTGGGGAGAATAAACCAAACGCTTGCTTATGGAAGATGAACTACTGCAGGAACTAGATAGTATACTTAAACCATGCATAGATCGCGCATGGCAAGATGCAGTTCGTCTAAACAAAGATACGGACCCTAGAGGTGCTTTTCTAGACTTTGTTCAGGTTCAAATAGATAATACTAAAGTAGCGCTTTCCAATTCAGTTCATAAAATAGATTTGGCAGTTAAAAGCAGTGGAAATTCAGCTGTTGAGCGTGCTGCCGCAGAAATTAGAAGAGATTTCCTAGGAGAATCTGACCACCCAAAAATAAATACTTCAGATTATGTCAAAGAGACGGCTAATGGTTTCGAAGTTTGGGATGGAGTGCGTTGGGTGCAACTTTCTAAAGATGCCAATATTAAGGTAGACGTATTTCAAGACCCTATGAATGATAATCGCCCTGCGGTAAGACTTTGGGCGCAGGATAAAAGTACTAAGAAAGAAGTCTTGTTTGTAGATAATGATATTCCTGAACCAGGTTGGGATCTAGGAATATCTAGAACAGGCGATTTTGATGATTCGCTTATGGATCAGGCTATAAAAGAAAGCTACTGGGAAGATCCATGGTATAAAGTTGTAAAAAACGGAAGAGCTGTAGGTAGTGCTACCTCTGGAGCTTTATCTATAAGACAAGTAGGGAATCTAACACCTTGGAAAGGCTTAAAGGATGGCTCGGGCTGGTATCGAAATAAAGAAGGGCTGTACCAATCATTGGCAAAACAAAAGGGAAAAGGAGCGGGAGGCTATCAAAAGAGTGTAAAGAATGCTGCCAAGAAAGCAAAAGTTTTTAAAGGTGCTGGTAAGGTTTTGATGGGAGTAAGTTTTGTTATCAGTGGTTATGAAATTCAGGATGCCGTTAGAAAGGATTACACAAACAAGAACGAGGTAATCACCAAGGCAACTGTAGATGTGGCAATAACATTGATTGGGGCGTATGGAGGGCCGGTAGGTTGGGTTATTGCAGGCACCTACTTTATATTAAATGTTTCTGGTGCTTTTGGCGACTGGGGAACCCCTAGTGGAATATCTAATGCAGAATTTTATAAAAATCGATTTAAACGTTTTAAAGAAAAAAATGAAGAACGTTTTAGAGCAATTCGATTTAATTTAGAGTATACTCCATCTATTGAGGAACTTCAAGAGAACTATTATATAGAGGAGCGAACCTTCAAAAAAGACAAGCTTAACGTACGAACTCCTAGAGTATTATACCTTAAAAATTAAGCGTATAAATTGGGTATAGGCGTACGCCATATAATCTTCAAAATTGCTTCCTTTTAACCATGAATAGACACTAGCATATATGAACTGGTTAAAACAGATAAAGCCCCTTAAATTGTATCGATATATGTTTTATCATGCGAACTTGTTGGCAATTAAATTCAAAAATGAGGATACCGCACTAGCTACATTTATTCTATTGGGTTTTACCATACTTTGCCAATTTAATTTTGTTGTTTTAGGGATTGGGTTTCTATTTAATTATGATGTTTGGGGGGAATTGGTAGACGGTGCTAATATGGTTCAAATTATCTTTTTTAGCATAATTTTCTGGTTGGTTTTGTATTTCATTTTCCTTTACCATAAAAAATGGAACGCTTTTATTGAAGAGTTTAAGGGCGCTACAGAAAAACAAAAAATGGTAGGAAGATATGCTTTAGTATTGTATTTCTGTTGTAGCGTTTTAATGTTTGCAATAGGATGTTATATAGTTCACTTAATGTCACCTCAAATAAGCTAGTCAGAAACGTAATACTACGCGTACGCTATGGTCATTAGTACAATTGATCTGTTATTTTTTTTGCCCTATTTACAGGGCATAGAGGCATTTACTTAAATTAAAGTATTTAATTAGGGTTGTAAAATTATTTAGGAGTTCTAATTAATGATAAGGAAAGATGTATTTTGGCAAAATATTTGCTGATTATGCTAAAGAAGTGTTATGAAATACTATAGGATTTGCACAAGTATTTCTATTTTTAGTACTTCCACATGTTAATTCTTACGTTTTATATAGGAAATGATAAATTTGTATATGAATGTAAGTTTTTTTTCGTTTTAAGTGTGCTGTAGAGAATTTATAAGATAAAATGAATATGCTTTATAGGTATAGGAAATATTTTTTAATAGTGTTGTTTTGGTGTTACGCTATGGTTTCGTTTGCGCAAGAAGGCGCAAGGAAAGCTCTTGCTATAGCTGCAAATGAAACTACCACAGTTTCCTTGTTTTTTCCTTCTCCAATTGCTAAAGTAATTCCGCCAAGTGCAAATTTTAAATTTGAACATGATGCAGGTGGCGTCATTGGGTTGTTGCAGGCCAGAAAAGGAAAACCAAGTAACCTTACTGTAATTACAACGCAAGGGTATATCTATTCTTTTTCCCTTTCTTATGAAGAAAAAGTGGCAGTATATACGCATGTGTTGTCTGAGGCATACGCTATTGGTAAAACGCAAGTGGTACCTGATACTTCTTCACCTACAGCAACTAATGGAGATGGAAATGGTACTACAACAATAGCTACTACTAAACCTAGTAGTAATGATACGACATCAGAAAACAATACAGCATCAACCCCAGTTACTACTCCAACAACTACAACTGTAAATACACCAGTTCCTACGACTGGGGCGGATACCCATGTAAATACCGAAAATCCCCAAGGAGCAGACAATACGCCTCCAGCTGATGATGTGACACCTGTTTTTGATGAGGGTTCAGGTGAAGGAGATCTTTACGATGAAGATAGGGAGGAGTACTACCGTATTTTCTGTGAAAATAATTACCTTCAAAAAACAATTTTTACGCGAAGTTTCAAACAAAATAAGAGAATTGCAATACGACTCAATAATATTCTTGTAGACAGAGATGAGATATACATTGTACTTCAAATAGAGAATAATTCTAAAAAAGAATACCATGTAAATGGACTGAGTTTTTTTTCAAAAAAGAATGAAAAAGAGCCTCAAAAGATTAAACCCCCGCTGTATACCTTTAACTTACAAGAAATCATTGATCCGGAAAGTGTTAATGAAGTAGTTTATGTTTTTAAGAAGTTTTCGCTTAAAAATAGAGAGCAAGTAGTTGTTGTATTAGATGAGGTAGAGAGCAATAGGATGGTGTTTTTACCGTTGGATAGTAAACAAATTAACGCGCCTACAAATTGAGGAAATCAATATTATTCTTTTTCTTTTTAGGAATTCCCTTGTTGTGTTCTTCTCAAGCGTACACCAATACTGTTATGGGCGCTGGAGGCATTTTTGGTGATGGATATGGAGGAGAGTTTACCTATAACACCTATAGGAGTGAGTTAGCTTTTACGCAGGTGGCTTTAGCTGTAAGTGTAGATAACTTTGTGTCTGGAGAAGTAACTATTCCCTACTCAAGTTTTGCGCTTTCATATTCCTATTTTAGGTCTTTATACAGGACAGGAAGGAAACCTAAGGTAATTAGTGTAGGTGGTGGGGCCTTAGTTGGATACGAATTAGCCAATAATGGAAATAACGATCTCTCTAATATTGTTTCTTTAAATGGTGAGAGTAAGTTTATTTATGGAGCTTTAGCTAGTGCAGAACTAGATTATACGGTAAGCGAACATTTTTCTTTAGTAGCTAGAACCGTTCAGTTTTATCATGCAAACAGTGATTTTGGAAAATTGACTAACTTTTCAGGAGTCGGTATCCGCTATTATTTCAACAAATAACATGAAAACCTATGTAGCATACATAGCAGCCGTACTTACCTTCTTGGCAGTGTTATTTGCCTGTACTAAGGAAATCTCCTTACGTACTGAAGTTGAATTCCAACTCTTAGAACAACATAACGATGAGGGTTTTGTAAACGAACTGTTGGCTACAACAGTAACAGTTGTTCCTGAAGAAGAAATAGAAGGGTATGAGTATTTCTTTAGCTACACGGTTAATACGGGCAATGGATTTTATGAAGATGGAAATGGTACTATTCTTCCACAGGGAGAGAAAATTCCTTTAAACCCGTTCTCTGCCAGTATCATGTATAGAGGTGCTAGTGTAGGAGAACATATTGTGAATATAGAAGCCGAAGACAGCTTTGGTTTTACAGAAGAACTTAGCTTAAGATATACCATTTCGGAAATTCCTACTGTTTGGACGGCAACTACAACGGTTTCTGAAGTACTTGTAGGGCAGGATGTTCCAATTACGGTTACCTTGGAGAGTGCTCCAAATATGGCAAACGTAACCTATGAACGAAACTACGGGATAATCTCAGGCTCTGGCGTACTTAATGCTGCTGGAG
>CAZWVO010000183.1:0-5035 GCA_964637535.1 uncultured Flavobacteriaceae bacterium | reverse complement strand
CTTTAATGGGGTATGTGCCCAAGATAAACAAGAGCGAGAACACCGAATTCGAAAATCGCAATTTCCCCCCGAAGCAATAGCTTTTATAGACACCTATACATCTGGCGTTAAACGCCTTAAGTTTTACCGGGAAATAGATGGTAAAGCAGCTAACTATAAAGCAAAATTTAAAAAAGGACGTTTACAATATGGTATTGCCTTTAATAAACAAGGCGCACCACAGGCAGTAGAATTTACGATTAAACAACCCGATATTCCTGAGTTTAGTTGGGAAGGCATTACAAACTATCTAGATTCCAAATTTGAAAAGTACAAGATCAAAAAAATGAAACAGCAGTATCCTATAATCAAAGCAGGAGATACCAAGCTTGTTTTAAAAAATGCTTTTCAAAATTTAATACTCCCCAGCATGCATTACGAACTGGTCATAAAAGGAAGGGAAAACACTTCACCTACACAGTACGAGGTACTTTTTGATGCAGACGGCAACTTTAAAACACTAAAAAAATCGCTTCCTGCTAATTACGATCATATTTTGTACTAGTTAAAACTAGTCTTTTGTTATAATCTTCATGAATTCTGCACGAGAAATGCGCGTTGCTCCCATACTTTCCAAATGGGCCGTATGCACCTGGCAATCTATAAGTTTATAGTTCTTTTTTTCAAGTTCTTGTGCTAAATGAATAAAGGCAAACTTAGAAGCATTGCTTACTGTACTAAACATACTTTCGCCGCAGAAAACATGTCCCAAATCTACTCCATAGAGCCCTCCTACTAAGGTGTTGTTTTCCCAAACTTCATACGATTTGGCTAACCCTTTTTGATGTAATTGCAAATAGGCTTCCTTCATTTCAGCAGTAATCCAAGTGCCTTCTTGCCCTACTCTATCAATTGCAGCACATTGCGTTATTACCTCTTCAAAAGCGGTATTTTGAGTTAAGGTAAACTGCTTTTTAGCAATTAGCTTTCGCATACTTTTAGAAATTTTAATCTTGTCTGGAAAAAGTACCATTCTAGGGTCTGGACTCCACCAGAGAATTAAAGAATCTTCATTGAACCATGGAAAAATTCCACTTTGGTACGCTAACAGTAATCGTTCTATGGAGAGGTCTCCTCCAACTGCTAAAAGTCCTTCCGAATTGGCATGAGTTACCGGCGGAAAAACTAAACGCTCTGTTAGAAACGCAAGAGGCTGTGTGTTTTCCTTATTTTTCAACGTTCTTTTTTCTTCAAGTTACATAATAATACATAAAAAAGGCTTCAGGGAGTTTCACTGAAGCCTTTAAACATACTAAAATGGGCAGCTATACCCTTATCTCGTATAGGAAGAACCCCTAAAAAGGTAAATCGTCATGATCTTCCTCATTGAGTTCTTGCGCCGGTTCAAAGGCATCCATAGGCGGTACTGGAGGTATATCTCCAGATGATGCTTCGGCCTGTAGGTTCTCTATACGCCAACCCTGAATAGAGTTAAAATATTTGGTTTCACCCTGCGGATTTACCCATTCTCTACCCCTAAGATTGATACTTATTTTTACCGCTTGCGCTACGGCAAAATTGTTAAGTAAATCGCACTTGTCTTGTACAAATTCTACCAAAATATGTTGCGGATATTGTTCTTCCGTAGTAATGACTACTTCTCTTTTTCTAAACCCATTATTTCCGTAGGTTTTGGTTTCATCAATCAGTTTAATTTTTCCTTGTATTTCCATGTTCTCTTATTTTGCTAACAATACTTTCCAAGCGGAAAGTACGTCTTTATTGTGTAAATATTCTTGTGCTTTTAAATGAATTTGTTGTACATCATTGGCACTAATGATGGTTCTAATTTTTATTTCTGATGCTACAAAAGCAGCTATTTCTGCTGTATTAGGAAGCCTTTCTACATTGGCTAACATTCCCAAATCATTTCCCGTAAGAACGGTACTTTCTCTAATACTACTTGGAATTTGATCTACCCCTATTCCCAAAGTAGATAAGGGTTTAGGTACCTCAAACAAGCCTTTATTTGCTCTACTATACCAATTGCCTCCCATACGAGCCACCAAATCTAACTTATCCAGATCTATACCACCTTCTTCATTAAGTACCTTAGTATTGAGGTGAATTTTAAGCACTTCCGAAAAAACCAAATTTCCGGCTCCGCCTTCTTCCCCTAAGGGTTCTACCTTTGTTACGCTGCATTCGAACTGCACTGGAGATTCTGCTACCCTATAGGGTTTTACAAGATCTGAAGGCAACATGCTTAGTCCGGCTTTTATAAACTCATTTTCTCCTTCCGCATATTCCGTGCTAGACAAAGACATTTGTTGTACAATGGCATAGTTGACCACATTAATTACAACTTCTTTCGTTTGTACAGCATTATCCAAGGTATGTTTGGTAGTATTATTACGCACTCTACGCGCTGGAGAAAAAATAAGTATAGGCGGATTTGCACTAAACACATTAAAAAAACTAAAGGGTGATAAATTGGGTCTCCCTTCCTCATCTATAGTGCTCGCAAAAGCAATAGGTCTTGGCCCAACAGCCCCCAAAAGATACGCATGCAGCTTAGCTGTTGGAATCGCTTTAGGAAGTATTGAAACCATCTTATCCATAGGGTGCAAATGTACATAATTTGTATCCTATTTTAAACCAGACTTGCACACGAAATACACTATCTTTTAGCAATTTGAGTTATCTTTAAAGATCAATCTAACTATTGGATGAAATTTAATCCTAAAAAGAAAACTTCAAATATTGTTTTATTGATAGCATCTTTTGTTATCGTAAGTCTTATTCTCTGGAATACAAACAGTTTTTTTAGGAAGTTTAAAGAAGAAGAAAGGAACAAAATGGAAATTTGGGCTTCTTCTCAATCCGAGTTTCTATCACTTCCTAAAGATGCAGATCCTGGTATATTGTATATAGAAATTGCCCAAAAAAACAAATCTACACCAATGATTTTGGTGAATAAGGATGGTTCTGTTCGCGTTAAAAACATCCCTAACGAAATGGCTTCTGACAGTGCGTATATTCAGAAGAAAATTAAACTGTTTCAAAACGAAAACACCCCTATTGCCATTGGTGATGAAGAAGAACAACTTGCCACACTTTACTATGGAAACTCTGAAGTGCTAAACAAATTAAAATACTACCCTATAGCCCTACTACTCATTATTTTTCTCTTTGGCACGGTACTTTTCTTTTTCTTTAGAACCAACAAAGCCTCTGAGCAAAACAAACTTTGGGCGGGTATGGCAAAAGAAACTGCCCATCAAATTGGCACTCCGTTAACCTCTTTACTAGGGTGGAATGAGCTTTTGAAAAATGAAGCTATTAATCCAGAGATCTCTATTGAGATTGAAAAAGATATCTCGCGCCTACAGACCATTACAGAACGATTCTCTAAAATTGGTTCCTTACCTAAATTAGACCCCTACGATATTGTTGCAGAAACCAAAAAAGCTAGTGATTATTTGAAACTTAGGAGTTCTAAACTCATTCAATTTTCTTTTCTATCTAGGGTAGATGAGCTTCACGTATTACTAAACCCATCATTATATCAATGGACCATTGAAAATCTAGTTAAAAATGGTATTGATGCCATGCGAGGAAAAGGAAACATTAGTATCGAAATCGTTTTGGACGGAAATTACGTAAATATTTTAGTTGCCGATACAGGGCACGGGATTACGAAAAGAGATTTTCAAACTATTTTTAATCCTGGAGTTACCTCTAAGAAGAGAGGTTGGGGCTTAGGTTTATCGCTTGTAAAGCGTATTGTTGAAGAATACCACAAAGGAAGAGTAAAAGTACTTTCGTCCGGAAAAGAGGGTACTATTATGCAAATTTCCTTAAAAGTACATCAGTAATTATGGCCAAGGAAAAATTAGAAGTTATCAAGGAATCGGATATTACTAACAATTGTCCGGAGTGTTTTAACCAAGAATTAACGCTTACTTTTTATCAAAAACATAAGTACAGTAGACTGTATCATAGAACTACTTCAGACGTTACTCATGAGGTTAAATGTAAAACTTGCGGCTCATCTATCTATCCGGTGAAATGGACAGAAGATATTGAACGCGTCTTTGGGTATTATAAAAAAATGGTAAAACCAGCACCCAGCTCACTTAAATTTACCTCGCTATTCTTTATTCTTATTTTAGTGAGTATTGCGCTAATAGGAACCCTTATTTATCTCTTCTATACTGGAATGCTTACATTTTAGCTTTTATCTGCGCTGCAATAGCCTTAAAATCTTCAGGAGAGTGGGTTACTTTATGTTGAAAAGTGGCATCCTTCATACTATTTAAAGGAATTAGATGCACGTGTACGTGAGGCACTTCTAAACCAATGACAGTCATTCCTACACGTTTACATGGGATACTTTTCGATATGGCTAGGGCCACCTTTCTGGAGAACGCCATTAGTCCCATATAGCTATCCTCATCTAAATCTGTAATCTTATCAACTTCTTGTTTAGGAATACATAGGGTATGGCCAGTTGCATTAGGGTTAATATCCAAAAAAGCAAAAAAACGATCGTCTTCTGCTATCTTATAGCAAGGTATTTCTCCCAATACTATTTTAGTGAAAATACTAGCCATGGCTATTTTTCCTTTAGGTAAATTATTAGCTTCTAGTGATCTCTAGGATTTCAAATTTTAGCTTTCCATTAGGCACTGTTATTTCTGCAACATCACCCACTTCTTTGCCCAACAAGCCTTTGCCAATAGGTGAATTCACAGAAATTTTACCACTTTTTAAGTCGGCTTCACTTTCTGCAACCAAGGTGTACTTCATTTCCATTCCATTGGCCTGATTCTTTAATTTCACCGTAGAAAGCACTAAAACTTTGGAGGTGTCTAACTGCGATTCATCAATTAATCGCGCATTAGCTAAGGTTTCTTCTAATTTAGAGATTTTTAGCTCTAACAGGCCTTGCGCCTCCTTTGCGGCATCATATTCTGCATTCTCAGAAAGGTCTCCCTTATCTCTTGCTTCGGCAATAGCTTGAGAAGCTTTTGGGCGTTCTACATCCTTAAGC
>CAZWVO010000182.1:0-5045 GCA_964637535.1 uncultured Flavobacteriaceae bacterium | reverse complement strand
CCTCCAAATCTTCCGAGCGTATAAATTTATGGTTTAGATTATGGCAATAAAGAGCCTTGGTATGGAAAGCAAGCAGGTATCCACAATACTGTAAAAAAAATGAGAAATTACCTTTTAGTAGTACTTCTTCTTTTTCTTTGCCTTAGTAGTACTTCCTGTACGTACCTGCAATGGAGGCATACCGATCAAGAAATTCAAGAAAAATTTAAAACTCTAAACGTAGAAAGTGAGTTATCCTATTTTAAGGTAGATAGCCTTGACTTAGATATACGTATTCAATCTGTTGGCAATTTAGAATCCAATATTAATCTTATTTTTTTTCATGGTTCTCCCAGCTCACTATCTGCTTGGGATGGATATTTATTAGATTCAACACTCCTAGGTCTTACACGTATGCACGCCAAAGACCGGCCGGGTTATGGATATTCCAATTTTGGAGATGAAATGACTTCTATTGACGCACAAGCCCAGATCATGAGCGCAGTTATCAATACCCATAAAGTAGATAATGTTATTGCGATTGGGTCTTCGTATGGAGGGCCTTTAGCAGCAAGAATAGGGCTTTTAAACCCAAGGGTTAAGGCAGTTGTGATGATATCACCGGCCATAGATCCTAACAATGAAAAAGATATTTGGGCATCCCGGTTTACCCAGTGGAAACTAACCAGGTGGTTAGTACCTACCTCCTATAGAGTAGCTGGTGATGAAAAAACGGTTCACGCAGCGGAACTTGCCCTTATAGAGCCAGATTGGAAAAATCTTGATATTCCTGTGCTACATATTCATGGCGATACTGATGACATTGTCCCTTATGAAAACATCAATTTTACCAAAGAAATTTTTCGGAATATAGAAGTGATTTCCATTCCTGAAAAAGGACATGAAATTGCTTGGAAATATCCTAAAATTATTATTCCGCACCTACTTAAACGTATTCAGCACATTCAAGAAGAAGAAGAAGAAGAAGATTAGCAATTACGCAAAGCATTGCGAAAGCCCCTTTGGCTGAACCCTTTAAAATTTGCATCGCAAAAGCAAGCGGGTTTAATTGTCCAATATGCGCAATACTCCTTTTGGTTCATCCCTCAAATCACTTTTTATAGTAGTACTTCTTTCTTCAAAAAACCGTCGCTAAAAAACATTTCATTATTTTTAAAACCTTATACCCTTAACATGGTTTTAAGAATTGTAATCAAAGATTTATTTACCTTTAAGCAACTAATTAACTCACTAAAAAAACCAATGAAACAATTCCTCGCATGTTTAGCGTTTTGCGCTAGCTTTTCCCTTTGGACACAAGAATTAAAAATGGATCTTATACAAGACTTAAAACCTAGAAACATAGGTCCAGGTGGTATGAGTGGACGTGTAACAGCTATAGATGTGGTACATCAAAACCCTGATGTCATGTATGTGGGCACGGCTTCTGGTGGGCTCTGGAAATCTACCTCTGGCGGCATCACTTGGGATCCCATTTTTGACAAAGAACTTACGGCTTCTATAGGCGCTGTAGCTATTCAGCAATCTAACCCTTCTGTTATTTGGGTAGGAACTGGCGAAGGAAACCCTAGAAATAGTCTTAACGGAGGTTATGGTATATATAAATCTTTAGATGGTGGTAAGAGTTGGAAATCTATGGGATTGCAAAATACTAGACACATCCATAGAGTTATTATAGACCCTACAGATCCTAATATCGTTTATGCTGGTGCTATTGGGTCTCCGTGGGGAGAACATCCAGAACGTGGGGTGTTTAAAACCATGGATGGTGGTGAAACTTGGGAAAAAATCTTGTTTGCAAACAATAAAACCGGAGTTGCAGACCTAGTTATGGACCCCACCAACCCCAATAAACTTATTGCCGCCCTATGGGAACACAAACGTGATCCTTGGTTTTTTAAATCTGGTGGAAAAGGAAGTGGTCTCCACATTACGCACGACGGTGGCAAAACATGGAAAAAATTAAGCGAGAAAGAAGGTTTACCCAAAGGAGAGCTAGGACGTATTGGAATTGCTATAGCCAAGAATAAACCGAACATTGTATATGCCCTTATTGAAGCTAAAAAAAATGCGTTGTACAAATCCGAAGATGGTGGATTTAAGTGGAAAAAGATTAATGATAAAAGTGATATTGGAAATCGTCCCTTTTACTACTCTGAAATTTATGTGGACCCGCAGAATGAAAATCGGGTTTTTAGCATTTTCACCTATGTGAATGCCTCTCAGGATGGAGGTAAGAATTTTAGCCAACTAATGCCCGCTTATGGCGTGAGCAACGGGGTACATCCAGATCATCACGCTTGGTGGATTCATCCAGAAAACGGTCAATTTATGATAGATGGTAACGACGGAGGGATGAATATTACTAAAGACGGAGGTAAAACTTGGCGTTTTATTGGAAACTTACCCGTTGCGCAGTTTTATCATATTAATGTAGATAACGAATACCCGTATAACGTATATGGAGGGATGCAAGATAATGGTTCTTGGCGAGGTCCAGCTTATGTATGGCGAGCGCAAGGTATACGTAATAGTTATTGGCAAGAAATAGCCTTTGGCGATGGTTTTGACGTAGTTCCGGATAAGGATGATTCTCAATATGGGTATGCTATGAGCCAACAAGGCTTTGTATCTCGTTACGACTGGAAAACCGGAAATAATTATATTGTACGTCCTACCCCACCAGATGCTGCCACCAAACTACGCTTTAACTGGAATGCTGCAATTGGTCAAGATCCCTTTGATAATAGCACCGTATATTTTGGGAGTCAATTTGTACATAAAAGCACCGATAAAGGATTAACCTGGAGTGTTATTTCTCCAGATTTAACTACCAACGATCCCGAGAAACTAAAACAAGGTGAAAGTGGTGGCCTTACCATGGATGCCACCGGGGCAGAGAATCATTGTACCATTTTAGTAATTGAACCCTCAACCCTAGAAAAAGATATGTTATGGGCAAGTACAGATGATGGTAGGGTACATTACACTCAGAATGGAGGAACATCGTGGACAGAGGTAACTCAGAATATTAAGGGTTTACCAAAGGGCAGTTGGATTCCTCAAATAAAGGCTTCAAATAAAAACAAAGGTGAGGCCCTCTTAATTGCAAATGATTACCGAAGGTTTAATTATACCCCATACGCCTATAGAACTCGTAACTACGGAAAAACTTGGGAACGTATTGTAGATGGCCAAGATGTGCAAAGTTATACCTTAGCTATTGTAGAAGATCCTAAAAATGCTAATCTCCTTTTCTTGGGTACAGATGACGGTTTATACCTATCTCTAAACTCAGGAACTAGCTGGCAAAAATGGACCGAAGGCTTTCCAACAGTATCCACTAAAGATTTGGTGATACATCCAAGAGAGCATGATTTGGTTATTGGGACCTTTGGACGAGCGGCATGGGTACTAGATGACATACGTCCCTTGCGTGAATTAGCAAAAGATGCTTCCCTCTTAAATAAAGATATTGAACTTTTTGCGCCACCTACGGCGTATCAGGCAGCCTACCAACAACCCACTGGAAGCAGGTTCGGAGGAGATGCTTTATATAACGCCGAAAACAAAAAATATGGGGCAATGCTTACCTACTATCTCAAAAAAGGGAGTAAAAAAGCGCCGCCAAAAGGTTCAAAAGAAAAGGAAGACCAAGCAGAAGAAGCGGCAGGAAAGGACAAGATAAGAACCAAGGACTCGCTTATTTTTGAGTTTTTTGATGGAGACCGCCTTATACGCACCTTAAAATACAAGACCCCCGAAAAGCCAGGGTTTCATAGAGTGTATTGGAATATGGACGAAAAAGGTCCAGATAGACCAGCTAGAAAAATTAGCAAACGTAAATCTGAACCAGGCGGAGTTGCTGTGCTGCCAGGAACGTATACCGTAAAAATGCATTACGGAGATACGGTAGAAGAAACCCAAGTAACCGTAGCATCGGATCCTAGATTATCTGTTTCTGCACCGGCTATTAAGGAAGTATATACTATGGGCAAAAAAGTACAAGAATATACCCAAACCGCAGCAGACGCCGTAAAACAGTTAGTAGAAAGTAAGAATATTGCAAACAAGTATCAAAAAGAATTAAAAGAGCTGGACAAGGAAAAATACAAAGCACAAATTACGGCCTCTAAAGCTATTGTAAAGCAAATAGATTCTGTGATAGCGCTATACATTGGCAAAGAAGATAAGCGGCAAGGAATAACGCGGAACCCAGAAGTAACAGTAGTGCAAAGAATACAGCAAGCTAACAGATATGCGGCTACAAGACAGACTGGAATTACGGCAACAGAAGAGAAATTGTTAGCACATGCGCAACAAGATTTAAAAAGTGCTTTATCAACAACCAATGCCTTTTTTAATACAGATTGGAAAGCCTATAAAGAAAGCATTATGGCACTAGAAGTGTCCCCCTTTAAAGAAACGAAAACGTTTAGCTTAAACTAAAAACAAAAAGGAAGATGAAACCGTTAAAAACCGTACTATTTCTTATTGCAATAGCCTTTGTTTGGGGATGTAAAGAGGATCAGAAACAGGAAAAACAGGAACAAGAAGCTAGCATAGCAGAAACTTTAAAAACCTACACCATTGAGCAAATGATGAATAACGAGGCAATTGGCGGAGGAAGTTTTTCTCCAGATAAATCCAAATTGCTAATCTCAAGTAACCGCTCTGGAATTTATAATATGTATACCGTAGCCTTGGAAAATAAGGAGGTAATTCCTGTAACTGCTTCGGATAGCGCTTCTGTTTTTGCACTCTCCTATTTTCCGAAAGATGAACGTATGTTGTTTAGGATGGATAATAATGGGGATGAAATTTTTCACATTTACGTGAGAGAGATTGATGGAAGTTATAAAAACCTAACTCCGGAGAAAGGCGCAAGAACAAGTTTTTATGGGTGGTCTAAGAATAATTCTAGTTTTTATTTTACTTCTAATAAAAGGGATAACAGATACATGGACCTGTACAAAATGGATTTGGAAACTTTTACCCCTACCCTCTTATATGAAAATAATAACGGATACGATATTGGAGGAGTT
>CAZWVO010000181.1:0-5085 GCA_964637535.1 uncultured Flavobacteriaceae bacterium | reverse complement strand
ATGGCCAACGGCCGGTAACTCCTCTAACAGCTTAATATCTTGAGGAACTTCTCCCTCATACTTTTCAATCAATATTTTTGAAAGCCCATAAATACCCTTAGATTTCATAGGCGATAATCCAACAGGCCTTATAATTTCTCTAATTTCATCTACAGTGAGTTTTACCATATCATAAGGATTATCTGCCTTAGCAAACAACAGTGGTGTAATCTTATTTACCCGTACATCTGTACTTTGAGCAGACAATAATACAGCTATTAAAAGCGTATACGGATCTTTGTGCGCTAATGGTATAGGGATAGTGGGGTAGAGTTCTTGTAGTTTAGAAATAGTGAACGAAACCTTTTCGGCTTTTGTCATTTTTGTTTAATTTTACTTTCAAATTATTCAACAAAATAAATCACATAACAGCTATGAATACGCTAAAAGAAGGAGATAAGGTTCCAGATTTCTCCGTAAACGATCAAGATGGTAACACCATACAATTAGCAGACTATAAAGGTAAAAAACTTATTGTTTTCTTTTACCCAAAGGCAAATACCCCTGGGTGTACTGCTGAAGCTTGTAATCTTAGGGATAATTATGCGGCCTTGCAAGATGCTGGTTATGAGTTGTTAGGAGTAAGCGCTGATAGTGAAAAGGCGCAATCTAATTTTAAAAATAAATATGACTTTCCCTTTGCTTTGTTGGCAGATACAGACCGTACGGTAATAAATACTTTTGGAGTATGGGGACTTAAAAAGTTTATGGGAAGAGAATATGATGGTATTCATCGAAAAACTTTTATGATCAATGAAGATGGGGTGGTAACTCGGGTAATAGATAAAGTAAAAACTAAAGATCACACGGCGCAATTGCTACCGTAAGCATTACAATTATTAAAAAAGGCTTTGTAAATCTTTACAAAGCCTTTTTTAATAGTTTCTATACCTCCTTAGGTTCCTTATCTATTTTGCGGGTAAATAGCTTTCTTTTTTTAATTATTTCAGCGATACCTTCCGGTAACATATCTTCCCAACCTTTTTCATGATTAATAATCTTTTTAAGTACATCTCTTGAAAAAATATGCATGATCTCTGGATCATAATCTATAATATCCATTACTTTCCCATTGTACTTGAAAAATTTATACAGTTCTTTCATTCGTGGATGGACTTTAACGTTGTTACTGGTCATAATTTGTCCACTATCCGTATTTTTCATAGGGTACAGATATACCTTTAAATCTTTAAAGAACAGTTTTCCAAAAGCCTCTAAAATGCCGCCACTAAGGTGTCTATAGTACTTTTCATCAAAGACATCTACCAAATTATTAACGCCCATAGTAAGACCAATTTTGGCTTTGGTGTAGTTGCTAAAGTATTCTACGAGTTTATAATATTCTTTAAATTTAGAAATCATTACTGTATGCCCAAGCGAACAAAGTAACTCTGCTCTATCCATAAAGTCTTGCTCATCTATTTCACCAGACGCCTTAAGGTTAGAAAGGGTAATTTCAAAAATGACTATTGATTTGTCTTCTTCAACGGTCTGTTCACGGATAAAAATATCATGTGATTTTTGAAACATATCCATGTTTACCTTAGTCACAGGTCTAAAACTCCCCCTTAGTGCAAGGATATTCTTTTTATACAATACAGCAGCAGGAAGTAAGTTATTTCCATCTGGACCAAACATTACAGCGTCTGTCATGTCATTCCTAATGAGTTGTAGACTCATTAAACGGTTGTCAACATCTTTAAAATTAGGACCTGAAAAGTTAATCATATCAATTTCTAGGGTATCCTTATCAATATGATCGTATAAATAGCGCAACATTTTCTTAGGCTTATCGTACTTATAAAAAGCGCCATAGATTAGGTTTACGCCTAAAATACCCAAGGTTTCTTGCTGCAGCCTTGCTTCGTTCTGTTTAAAACGAACATGTAAAATAATTTCATCAAAATCCTTTTGATCCGGATCCAATTGAAAACGAATACCTACCCAACCATGTCCCTTATAGCGTTTAGAAAAATCTATAGTAGCCACAGTATTGGCATAAGAAAAGAACAAACGCTCAGGGTGTTTATCTCTACTAATACGTTCTTCCATAAGCCGCATCTCATGGGCCAACATAGTTTTTAAACGCGGTTGAGTAACGTATCTTGAGTCGTTCTCAATACCGTATATAGCATCACTAAAGTCCTTGTCATAAGCACTCATAGCCTTGGCAATGGTTCCTGATGCACCACCGGCTCTAAAGAAATGTCGGGCAGTTTCTTGTCCTGCTCCTATTTCGGCAAAGGTTCCATAAATATCGGGGTTTAAATTAATTCTAAGGGTTTTAGCCTTAATAGACGGGATGTTTTCAAATGCGGAATTCTTTTTTAAAACAGAAGCCATTCTCTATGTTTTATGTACAACAAAGTTAACAAGATTGGGAAATCTATTAAATAAATATGTTATAAATTTGAAATAAATAGATGAGGAGTTGAAAATCACTTTTTTGGGTACCGGTACTTCGCAGGGAATCCCTGTTATTGGGAGTGATCATCCTGTATGTCTCAGCAAGAACCCGAAAGATAAACGTCTCCGTGTTTCAGTTCTAATTTCATGGGATAATTACAATTATGTAATTGACTGTGGCCCTGATTTTAGACAACAAATGCTTACGCACCACGTAAATCACCTTGATGGTATCCTATTTACGCATGAACACGCAGATCATACCGCTGGAATTGATGATATACGGCCTTTCTTTTTTAAACAAGGAGATATTCCTATTTATGTTCATGAACGCGTAGCAACTTCCCTAAAACAAAGATTTGATTATATTTTTACAACTGAAAACAAGTACCCAGGAGCACCAGCTGTTGAAGTAAACCTTGTTAAGAATGATGAACCCTTTGTAATAGGAGGTCTTTCTTGTATTCCTATTGAGGCGCTGCATAATGGATTACAAGTTTTTGGTTTTAGGCTTGGCGACTTTACCTATTTAACCGATGTAAAAACTATTTCTAGTGTAGAAATAGATAAGGTGAAAGGATCTAAAGTACTTGTAATTAATGCTTTACAAAAAAAGTTGCACCATTCTCATTTAAACCTTGAGGAAGCCATCGCCTTTGTAGAACAAGTTAAGCCAGAAACTACGTATTTTACGCATATTAGTCATCATATGGGATTTCATGATGAAGTAGAAGCGCAATTGCCAAATGCCGTACATTTGGCTTATGATAATCTAACAATTAACCTTTAAGTAGTATCGTACATGAAAAACAAAATATTTCTTTATCTCTTCGTTTTTGCAGTTTTAATAGCGCTTTATCAGTTTGTAAGTGCCAACAATATGATAAAAGATAAAAATGGGAAAATAGATAAATTAAGAGCCAAAGCTGCCATGGTAGACGGTTTAAAGGATTCTGTACAACAGTTGCATTTAGATAAACTAGATATTCAATATTTTTCTTTGGAGAACAATGATGATGCCTTGGCGTATTACGATCATATAGGTTTAGAAAACCCCTCTAGATATATTGCAGATAAATTATTGGAGACCAACGAAATTGGAGGTACTAATCCCTTAGTTCCGTATGAAGGGATGAGTGGGGATTTTAAGATTAATAAAATAAAAATCCTAAACCATAAGTGGATAATCACTGATTTTTCTGATGGCAAATTTTGGGGAGAACTCTTAGTTAAATACGAATTAAAAGACGACTTAAACGTAGATTTTACTACAGTAGAACATTTGTTATATAGCAGAAGTAATTAAATACGCTTTTCTAACCACATTTTAAATGCGTAGAAATTCTGAGGAGAAACCCCATGTCCTACCGGAAATTCCTCATAGGTATTCGTAACTCCCATATGATCTAACATTCCAGGGGTTCTTTGTGCCCATGCTACTGGAATAACCTGATCTACCGTACCATGAGAGCTATAAATATTTAGACTTGTATGATCTTTTGATTGGTAATCCGGTGTTAAAATGGTCTCATTAATATACCCGCTTAGGGCAATTACATTTTTAATTTTCTCGGGATAGGAAAGTGCAACGGCATAACTTAAAATCGTACCTTGACTAAAGCCTAAAAGACTTATATTGGTAGTATCTAAACCATATGCTTCGCAAGCTTCGTCTATAAAACTGACAATTTTGTCTCTAGACTCTTTAGCTTGTTCGTCATCGCTCCATTTTCCTTTATCCGCATCAAAATTTATAGCGTACCATGCGTTACCATAGGGTTGCATAGGGTGGGGGGCACGTACAGCAATAATGCATAGCTTCTCCTGTAATTCTGGAGCAAAAGAAAATAAATCTTCTTCATTACTACCATAACCATGAAACATAAATAATACTGGGGGCTTACTGTCAGTAGTATTAGCTGGTCGTATGAGATGTTCAAGTGATAAAGGAGCGGTTGTCATACAGAATTATTGAATAAAAGAAAACCATTTTTGAAAGTATCTTCCAAGAACTGGAACTTCTTGTTTTTTATTATTTAAGGCGCTTAAGAACCCATAAAACCAAAGTACTATGTAAAAGACATACAAGCCGTACCACGCATATTCATTATACCATTTGCTTAAAAATAGCGCGCAGGCCAAAAAAATAAGATGTAATCCAAAGGCTTGTCTGGTATGGAAACGCGCAAATGCGTTTTTAGGCTCCATATTCATAGTAATCGCAATTAATGCTCCTACCATAGTGAGATAAGCCACAATTGCGGTAGTTTTTCCTTCTTTAATGGTACTCATAGTTGTAAAATTCCAGGCAAGGTAAAGAAATTGCATAAAAAAAGAGGTCTATACATAGACCTCTTTTTCATTTACTATCTTAAAATTATCCACCGATAGACCCAATGATTGGGAGTTTAGCAACTTTTAAACCAGCAGCATTCATAATTCCTAAAATAAGAAATATCCATCCTGCATAACCAAGAATACTAAAAATACCAATGCTTGTTACCATTACTAGAATAGTTCCAATTATGGATATCAGTATACCAGCAATCCCAGCTCTTAGCGCTTGGCCAATATGAAACTTGGCAAATTCATTTTTCTTATCATTATTCATAATAAAAGCAACTAGGGTACCAATTAAAG
>CAZWVO010000180.1:0-5089 GCA_964637535.1 uncultured Flavobacteriaceae bacterium | reverse complement strand
TATTAGAGGAGTTAATTGCAAAGAAAAAGACCCAGCATTGCATGAAAGAAATAAAATCGATACTTCAACTTTACCGTTCCTTCAAAAAATCGGGTGAAAAGTGTGCTATTGCACAGGTGGTACGTGTTGAAGAATCGTCGTATAGACGGGAGGGAGCGCGAATGTTGGTTTTTGAATCAGGCGTTTTTGAAGGTGGAATAAGCGGTGGTTGTTTAGAGGGAGACGCTTTACAACGTTCTCAAATTGCCATTTTAAAACAGGAACCTTCTATTGTTACCTATGATACTTCTAAAGAAAATGAAATAGGTGTTGGCCTAGGTTGCAACGGCATTATTGACGTACTGATTTCTCCAATTTTAGAGAACTCTTCAACACTAGAAATGCTTCAGAAGTGCGTTTCTGACAGGGGTTTTCATATTATTGCTACCGTTACTGCTTTAGCTGGTGAATTGGGTGAAATCCCGTTAGGAAAAAGTTTTTATTACAACAAAAATACTGCTGCTATAGAAGGTTGTCTGCACAAAGGACTTAACCAATTTTTGCACACCAGTATTGAAGAGGTTTTAGATAGGAAAAAATCAAAAACCTATTACTATAAGGAAGAAGGAGTAACAGCTAGTATTTTTCTAGAATTAATTCCTCCGCAATTTCATTTGGCTATTTATGGTGATAATTACGATGTATACCCATTACTAGAAATGGCAAAATTAATGGATTGGGATGTCAGTTTAGTAGGTAATGTTCAAAAGCTGAAAAAAGAAAAATTACAATCGGTTACTCATATTTATCCTAAAGATTTTGAGGAGCGACCAACCCTTGATGAGCGTACTGCTATTATTCTAATGGCACATGATTATAAGACAGATTATTCCAATCTACAGTATGTAATACACTCTAACGCACCCTACATTGCTTCGTTGGGACCAAGAAAGCGGTTCGATAAAATGTGTGATGAATTAAAGACCAATGGAATTCATTTTTCCGAAGAAGAATTAAACCGAATTTATGCCCCATGTGGTTTAGAAATAGGAGCCAATACACCAGAAGAAATAGCCATGAGTCTGTTTAGTGAAATACTAAGTGTTTTTTCTGGAAAAAAAGGAGGAATGTTGCGTATAAAAGATGGACCAATTCACGAAAGGCATTAAGCTTAGGATAAAGGTCTTATCTTCGTTCCCAAAGAATATTGTTTTCGCGTTGTTTTGCCACTTCAGTACTAATAATAGCTACGGCTTTTTCAATATCATTTTCTGTAGTGTAACGTCCAATACTCAAACGTAAAGATGCATAGGCTAGACTTCGTGCTACACCCATAGCGGTTAATACATGTGAAGGTTCTACGGAAGCAGAATTGCAGGCAGACCCATTAGATACCGCTATTTGTGTACTAAGTGCCATTAATAAACTAGCGCCATCTACATATGAAAAGGAAATATTTACAGTGTTTGGTAAACGATTGTTTTTTAAGTTGTTAGATACTGTCATTTCAACTTTTAGTAATTCTTTTTCTAGTTGATTTCGCAGTTTTTCTAACCGTTGTTGTTCTTCTTCTAAATATTCGTATGCCAAGGTAATCGCTTTTGCAAATCCTACAATAAGCGGGGTATTAATAGTACCGCCACGTTGTTTTCTTTGTTGCCCTCCACCTTGAATTAAGCTTGGAAGTTGAACACCCGCTTCATTGTCTTTAATATATACTAAGCCTATGCCCTTAGGGCCATACACCTTATGAGCAGAAAAACAGGCAAAATCTACAAGCGCTAAAACATCTGCTATAGCAAGTTTTCCTAAGGCCTGTGTAGTATCTGAAAAAAGAAGGCTCCCATTTTTATGTGTCAATTTTGCAATATCCTCTAAAGGTTGAATAACCCCAGTTTCGTTATTGGCATACATAATTGCTACTAATATTGTATCTGGCCTTAGCACTTCTTGCAAGGAATCTAAAGAAATTAGTCCGTTCTCATTAACATCTAAATAAGTGATTTCAAATCCATTTCCCTCTAAATAAGCGCAGCAGTCTAAAACCGCTTTGTGTTCTGCCTTGGTAGTTATTATATGCCTGCCTTGTGTTTTCTTCTTGTGTGCTACCCCCTTAAGTATCATATTTATACTTTCCGTAGCACCAGAGGTATAGACCAGATTGTTTACCGTAATTCCTAAGTTCTTAGCGATCGTTATAGTGGCTTCTTCAACGGCACTTTTGGCCATCCATCCGTACGGATGATGACTGCTAGAAGGATTGCCAAAGTCATCATGGAAATACGGTAACATGCTGTTTACCACTTCCTTATCACAAGGTGTGGTTGCATTGTAATCAAAATAGAGTTGTGAATACATAAAGTTACGCCCTTTTTTGATGGGAAGTTAAAGGTAAGGATTATCTCAAAACAGTATTGGATAGCAGCGTTTACTACATTTATATGTTCTTACGAGTTAAAGTATTATTAAATTAGCAAACATGTTGTCTTAATTTTGTGGCATCCAAAAAAATACGATATATTTATTGTTCACTCCCTAATTTAATCACTATATAATTATGATTCCAGCTAATTTCAATTATCACAAAGCATCTTCTGTAAAAGAAGCTATCGCTTTGTCAACTGAACTTGGTGAGGAGGCAAAATACATGTCGGGCGGACATAGTCTGTTACCGATGATGAAGCTCCGTTTTGCCACCCCCGAGCACATTATCGACATCAGTAAAATTGATGGCCTATCCTATATAAAAGAGGAAGGTGATCTGTTAAAGATTGGAGCGTTAACAACGCAGACCGAAATGGAATACAACACTTTGCTCAAAGAAAGCTATCCCATTATGGGTGATGCCATTTGGTTAACTGCAGATCCATCTGTCCGAAATGTGGGAACCATAGGTGGCAATATTGCACATGGCGATGCTGCTAATGATCACCCAGCCATTATGCTTGCCATGCGTGCAACCATTATAGCAGAAGGTGCTGATGGTACCAAGACCATTCCAATAGATGAATTTTTTCATGGTTTTTATATGACTGCGCTTGAGCAGGGTGACATTTTAACCGAAATTCAAATTCCAAAAGCCAAAAAGAATAGCGGAGGAGCCTATTATAAAATGGAACGTAAAGTTGGGGACTATGCCACAGCTGGAGTTGCTGTTCATGTTGAATTAGATGATGCTGGTGTATGTAAAGAAGTTGGCATTGGGCTAACCAATGTAAGCGCGGTACCTATGCGTTTAGACAGAGGAGAAGAAGTCCTTAGAGGAAAGAAGATAACAGCAGAACTTATAGCGCAAGTTGGGCAAATAGCCAGCGAAGATTGTGAACCAGAATCTGATTTAAGAGGTTCTGAAGCGTACAAAAGATCTATTGTAAATACAATAACAAAACGAATGTTGAACAAGGCTTTAGAAAGAGCAGGACAATAAAATCATTATGGCAAAACACAAAGTAACAATGACAATAAATGGACAAAGTGTGAGTGCTGAAGTAGATTCGCGCTTGCTCCTAGTACATTTTATACGAGAAAATCTAGAAATGACAGGTACACATATTGGTTGTGATACCTCTAATTGCGGGGCATGTACTATTTTATTAAACGGACAATCCATTAAATCATGCACCTATTTAACCGTTAGAGCAGATGGTGCTGATATTACTACCATAGAAGGTTTGGCTCCAGAAGGAACCAATCATCCTTTACAACAGGCATTTCACGATCAACACGGCTTGCACTGTGGTTTCTGTACTCCTGGAATGATAATGCGCTCGGTAGATTTACTAAAGACCAATCCGAACCCAACTGAAGAGGAAATACGATGGGGTATTTCAGGAAATTTATGCAGATGTACTGGGTACAACAATATTGTGAAGTCGATACAACAGGCGGCTAAGGAAATGCAAAATGAATCAGAATCAGTCTAACCTCTAAATAAAATAAAATGTTTAAATGTAAAACATCACCGGAGGTAGGCGGAATGGGTCACTCGGTAAAAAGAAAAGAAGATGCACGGTTTTTGCATGGTAAAGGAAACTATACCGATGATGTAAAACTTCCAGGGCAATTGCATATGGTAATGGTACGTAGTCCGTATGCCTATGCTAAAATAAAAAGTATTAATAAAGAAAAAGCCTTAGCTATTGATGGCGTATTGGCTGTTATTACGGGCGAAGACTTGGCGCAATATAACTTACACTGGATGCCTACCTTATTATCCGATAGCCAGATGGTATTGCCAACAGATACGGTAATGCATCAATCGCAGGAAGTATGTGCTGTTATTGCAACGGATAGGTATGTTGCTGTAGATGGTGCCGAAGCTGTAGAAGTAGACTATGAGCCCATGCAGGCCATTGTAGACCCATTTACGGCTTTAGATGAGAGCGCTCCCTTATTGCGTCCAGATAAAGAAGGACAAAAAGATAATCAAATTTACCACTGGGAACGTGGAGATAGAGCCAAAACGGACGAAGTAATCGCCAAGGCAGATGTAGTCGTAAAAGAACGTATTCATTTACCAAGAATTCATGTGGCATCGATTGAAACTTGTGGTTGCAATGCTTCCTATGATAAGGATACGCAAAAACTAACAGTTTACTTAACAACACAAGCGCCACATGCTATACGTACAGTGGTTGCTTTAGTTGCTGGTCATGTTGGGCTTTCAGAAGAAAAAATAAGAATCATTTCTCCAGATATTGGAGGTGGATTTGGAGGAAAAGTGCCGGTTTATCCTGCTTATGTAGTAGCAATTGCAGCAACTTTCCTTATTGGTAAACCTGTAAAATGGATTGAAGATCGATCGGAGAATTTGGTGAATGGTTTTGCACGTGATTATCATATGGATTGTGAATTGGCTGCTACTAAAGACGGGGAAATTCAGGCTTTCAAAGTATCTACTTTGGCAGATCATGGTTATACCGATTCATCGGCTAATCCATCAAAATATCCAACAGGAATGTTTTCCATTTGTACGGGCTCATATGACTATGAGCATGCGTTTGCAGAATTGGATGCTGTATATACCAATAAAGCGCCCGGTGGTGTAGCGTATCGGTGTTCTTTCCGTGTTACGGAAGCAGTACATGCCATTGAAAGAATGGTGGATAAA
>CAZWVO010000179.1:0-5097 GCA_964637535.1 uncultured Flavobacteriaceae bacterium | reverse complement strand
GTATGGGCATATGCAGTCAAGAATAAATGCTGCCCTATGGATAAATCGTCTAAGGAAATTTTTAAATCATCCTGTCCGCTGGCCACTATAATTTCATCATCACAACAAGGCATTTTCTGCAGGCTTTCCCCATCTTCCGTGGACAGTTCCATGCCGCATTTTTCAACCGCAGTAAAAAGCGCAATATCCATAACTCTACCCATGCAAAAATGCTTCTCTACTTTCCAAGAAGTAGTAGAAACTAACAGCAATAGCGCCATTGCTAGGGATAGTATGTTACGAAAAACACTTTTCATCTATTCAAAAATACGAAATAATCAAATTACGCATCAAATACGTAGTATTCTTAACGAATTTTTAAGTTGAATAGTATTGGAATTTTCACCAAAAAGCCCAATTTAAAAAAAAGGAGTTTATGTATCTTTACACGTTATTACAAAAAGCGTATCATGAATTCTGCACTAAAAGAAGAAATTACAAGCCTGCTGCAGCAAAAAAATAAAACTGTGGATAACCGCCTCCTTGCTGTATGTGAGCTGCTAGAAAAAAGCATTTCCTATTACGACTGGGTTGGCTTCTATTTTAAAAATGGCGATAAGGACGAATTGAAATTGGGCCCCTATGTTGGAGAACCCACGGACCATACTATTATTCCTTTTGGGAAAGGGATTTGCGGACAGGTGGCCGTCTCCAATGAGAACTTTGTAGTGCCGGACATTAGCGCTCAAGACAATTACATTGCCTGCAGCATGCATGTAAAGTCGGAAATTGTTGTTCCACTTTTTGTAAATGGTGAAAATGTAGGTCAAATAGATATCGATTCTGAAACCATAGATGCCTTTAATGAGGAAGATGAACGACTTTTAGAATTTGTAAACCAGCAAGTAGCCTTAATTCTTTAAAACTTTAGAGGTTTTGTTGATAACCCAATGCAAATCTTAGTGCTAAAAAAATTATTTTTGTCGCTTAACTTTATAACCACAAGCACATTATAATGAGCACTTCTAAAAAAGCTACCTCGGCCCTAATTTCTGTATTTCACAAAGACGGTTTAGCTCCAATTGTACAAAAATTAAACGCCCTTGGCGTTACCCTGTATTCTACTGGAGGAACAGAAAAATTTATCCGAGAATTAGGAATAGATGTAGTTGCCGTTGAAGACGTAACCAGCTATCCTTCTATTCTAGGAGGGCGTGTTAAGACCTTACATCCAAAGGTTTTTGGTGGTATTCTAAACAGACAAGAAAACGAAAGCGATGTTGCGCAGCTCGCCGAGTTTGATATTCCGCAGTTAGACATTGTTATTGTGGATCTGTATCCTTTTGAGAAAACG
This sequence comes from uncultured Flavobacteriaceae bacterium, assembly GCA_964637535.1. GTDB lineage: Bacteria > Bacteroidota > Bacteroidia > Flavobacteriales > Flavobacteriaceae > CANMSI01. Next base: position 3,764 of record CAZWVO010000179.1, on the reverse strand, counting down.
GTAGCCAGTGGAGCTACTGAACAAGATATTATAGAAAAGATAGACATAGGCGGCATTTCGTTAATCCGTGCTGCTGCAAAAAATTACAAAGACGTGCTCTGCGTTTCATCTATGGAGGATTATGAAGAATTTTTAACCCTCATAACAGAAGGCAATGGATCTTCTTCTCTGGAGCAGCGCCAGCGTTTTGCCACCAAAGCCTTTAATGTTTCTTCGCACTACGACACGGCCATCTTTAATTACTTTAACCAGCATAAAATGCCTGTATTAAGGATTAGCGAATTGCAAGGAAAAGTACTTCGTTATGGTGAAAATCCCCACCAAAAAGGTTTTTTCTTTGGAGATTTTGACGCCTTATTTACCAAACTGCATGGAAAAGAACTCTCCTATAACAACCTTTTAGATGTGGATGCTGCCGTAAATCTAATGAATGAATTTAAGGAAGATGCACCCACCTTTGCCATTTTAAAACATAATAATGCTTGCGGCTTAGCCACAAGAAGCAGTATTCATGAAGCGTATGTAGACGCGCTTGCAGGAGACCCTGTATCTGCCTTTGGTGGAATCTTAATAAGCAATAAGGAAATAGATGTAGCCACCGCTAATGAAATTCATCAACTGTTCTGTGAGGTGGTAATTGCTCCTAGTTATTCTTCCGAAGCCTTGGAGATTCTTAAAGGCAAAAAGAACCGAATTATTCTTGTTCTTAACGATATCGAATTGCCTAAAACTAGTGTCAGGTCTTGTTTAAATGGTATGTTAGTGCAAGAGGTAGATCATATTACAGATACTGTTGAAGGACTTAAAAACGTTACGGAAAAAGAACCCACAGCCCAGGAGCTAGAAGATCTCATTTTTGCTTCCAAATTATGCAAACACACTAAGAGCAATACTATTGTCCTAGCCAAAAACAAGCAGTTATGTGCTAGTGGAACAGGACAAACTTCTAGAGTAGATGCGCTAAACCAAGCCATACACAAGGCAAATTCGTTCAATTTTGATCTCAAGGGTGCTGTGATGGCTAGCGATGCCTTTTTTCCATTTCCCGATTGTGTAGAAATTGCGCATAAGAGCGGTATTGAAAGTGTTATTCAACCTGGCGGATCTATCAAAGACCAGTTGAGTATTGACTATTGCAATGCCAATGGAATTGCCATGGTAATGACAGGAACTAGACACTTTAAACACTAATTCTTATTTTTTTACGTTCGTACCTCAATAACCAAGGAAGGTTCGACTATATTTTAGTGATTTGTATAAACTTTGTGGGGCACATCAAAATCACATAATCATTATAATTTTACTACTTTTGTCGATAAAATTTACCTTTAATCCGAAACCAAACTACTACGAATGGGATTTTTTGATTTTTTGACGGAAGAAATAGCAATTGATTTGGGGACAGCTAACACCCTTATTATTCATATGGATAAGGTAGTTGTAGATAGTCCATCCATAGTTGCTAGAGACCGTATAACTGGCAAAATTATTGCAGTGGGAAAAGAGGCCAATATGATGCAAGGTAAAACCCACGAAAATATCAAAACCATACGTCCACTAAAAGATGGTGTAATTGCGGATTTTGATGCTTCTGAAAAGATGATCAATATGTTCATCAAAAACATTCCAGCTTTAAAGAAAAAATGGTTTCCACCAGCATTGCGAATGGTAATCTGTATTCCTTCTGGAATTACAGAAGTGGAAATGCGAGCGGTAAAGGAATCTGCAGAACGTGTAAATGGAAAAGAAGTTTACCTTATTCATGAACCTATGGCGGCAGCTATTGGTATTGGATTAGATATTATGCAACCCAAAGGAAATATGATTGTTGATATAGGAGGGGGTACTACAGAAATAGCGGTAATAGCACTAGGTGGTATTGTATGCGACAAGTCTGTTAAAATTGCAGGTGATGTATTTACCAATGATATTATCTATTATATGCGTACCCAGCATAACCTGTATGTTGGAGAAAGCACAGCAGAAAATATTAAAATTCAAATTGGTTCTGCTACGGAAGATTTACAGAATCCTCCTGAAGAAATGTCTGTTCAAGGAAGAGATTTACTTACAGGTAAACCAAAACAAGTCTCTATTTCATTTAGAGAAATAGCAAAGGCACTAGACAAATCTATTTTACGCGTAGAAGATGCTGTTATGGAAACCCTATCTCAGACGCCACCAGAACTGGCTGCGGATATCTATAATACTGGAATCTATCTTGCCGGAGGAGGGTCTATGTTAAGAGGCCTAGACCGACGTCTTTCTCAGAAAACGGATTTACCTGTGTACATTGCAGAAGATCCCTTAAGAGCGGTTGTACGCGGTACCGGTATTGCGCTTAAAAACTTGGAACGTTACAAGAGTATTCTCATTAAATAAGATTTTGTTCTAGGTTACGATTACAAGGATTTGGTATGACATAGTTTTTCATCAAGCTACCCAAAATTTAAAATTGAATGCAGCAGATTATCAATCTTATCATAAGGTATAAAACATCCTTACTTTATGTCTTCCTGTTGTTAATTGCGCTCGGATTTACCGTACAATCTCATTCCTATCATCAATCTAAGTTTTTTAACTCGGCCAGTTGGCTTACTGGCGGCATTTATAGTATGTCTAACAATGTTAGCTCGTACTTTGACCTAAATGAGGAAAATAAAACCTTACTACAAGAAAATAAACGCCTGCGCAAACAGCTCTTTAACAACGCTTCAGGTGGAATGGTAGAAATAGATACCGCAACTATTAATTACACCATACAAACTGCTAGAATTATTAAGAATTCTTATGCGAGTCCCAGAAACTATATTACCATAGACAAGGGCAGCAAACAGGGAATTACACAAGATATGGGCGTAATTACCGCCAAAGGAATTCTTGGTATAGTAGAAAACACCTCGGCCAATTACGCGGCAGTGCAAAGTATTTTAAATACCAGCTCTATTATTAATGCCAAAATTAAGAACTCTGAACATTTTGGGTCTTTGATATGGGATCAGCAACGGTACAACGTAGTACAATTACAAGACGTTCCCAGATTGGTATCATTAAGTGTGGGGGATACCATTGTTACTGGAGGCAGTAGCAGTATTTTTCCAGAAAATATACCCATTGGAGTCATTCAAAAATTTGACCTTAATAATTCCAAGAGTTTTTACAATATTGATGTAAAGCTATTTAATGATATGACCAATCTTAAAAATGTATATATCATCAATAACATTCATCGGGAAGAAATTGAAAAGCTCGAAGATACTTTAGCTAATGACCAATAATTACTACTTCATAAATATTGTTCGTTTTACCTTGCTGGTTTTAGCACAGGTGTTGGTTTTTAATAAGCTAAACTTCTATGGTTTTATTAATCCCATGATTTATATTCTTTTTTTATACTGGTACCCCATAAAAGAGAATAGAGTGGTTTTTCTTGGGCTGAGTTTTTTATTGGGCTTTTTGTTGGATTTCTTTTCAGACACAATGGCACTGCATGCAGCCGCAACCGTAACCATTGCCTATATAAGGCCAACGATAATGCGTTTTGTTTTTGGAGTAAATTATGAATTCCAAAGCTTTAGGCTATCTAATACTACTAGGGCACAACAAATTACGTTTTTAGCGTTATTAGTTATAGTACACCACGTTATTTTCTTTTCGCTAGAAATTTTTAGTTTAACCAATTTGCTCTTAATTTTGAAGAAGATAGTGGCAACTGGGGGCGCTACATTAATTTTATGCTTATTATTTAGCTCACTCTTTAGTGT
>CAZWVO010000178.1:0-5104 GCA_964637535.1 uncultured Flavobacteriaceae bacterium | reverse complement strand
CTATTTACTACCGCCATGATCCCCGTTGGATCTAGCATACTTAATAACTTCGTAGTCACAGAAGCAATAACGCGAGTCATAATCCAGTTCTTAGCAGCATCGAGCACCATATTCCACAAGTTGCTCAACTTCTCTTGTATGAATTCCCATATGGCAATTGGTCCGCGCTCCATAACATCTTTAATGAAGGTCCAGATACCGGTTAGCTTATCTATTGCCCCTTTAATTTTAGCCACTTTTTCTGCCCCTATTTGCTCGGTTAGTTTTATCCAAACCCGCTCCATAATTTTTTCTACACTTATACCTAAAATTTGAAGGATAAGATTAAGAATACTCTTAAAGCTGAGATCGGGTGGCATTTGTATACCAAGACTACCTAAGGATCCAAAGAGCCAACTGGCCATACCACTTAATAAATGAGTAAGGATTTTATCGAAGAACTGAGTGAAGCCCATCTTAATACCCTTCAAGATATTTTTAAGGAAACCAATAGGATCGCGTTTAATATTACCAAAGGCTTCCATAGATTTGGCAATGATATTGTTAATGGTATCTATAGGGAAGCTCATGACTACCATCAATATCTCAATAGCAATCTTAATAATGGCGGTAATGAATCGAATTAATCGAACTACCGGATCTGCAAAGGTGTTAACAATACGCACAAACACCCCAAGCGGGTTAAGAAAGTCTGTCCAATCCAAAGATTCCCAAAGACTTGTAAACAGTCCAACAATATATTCCCAAGAGAAATTTAATTTCTTAACCGCAGCGTTAATCTTCTCAGACATTCGGTCTATGGCTCCACTCTCCTTCATCTGCTGGAACTGCGCTTCGCCACCTTCCATTAAACTAAAGAAACCACGAACAATGTTTTCTGTATTTCTAGGTACCCGGTCTCCTGTAAACGGATCTTTACCAATTAGTACCGTAATTAGGAAGTACCCTCTAGTTTCCTTAGCGTAATTACTTAGCCTACTGAGAAGCGCTTCGCGTAAAATGCCCACAAGCACAATCATGGCATCGGTAAAGAAATCAATAATTCTATTGATTGGAGTAAGGAAGGCTTCTGCTATTCTAGTAAAGGTTTCAATAGGACTAAAGAGCGAGTCAAAAGTGATAAGTTCCCAAATAGTACTAAAAATAGTGCCTACATCGCTAATTAGATCTTGCACCAAACCAATACTGCGGTCAATCCAAGCTACACATTTTACAAAAATGCCATTCTCTAGCATCTGTGCTTTTATTTGCACCCCGCGTTCTCCCAATACCTTTAAGGCCGCATTTAAAATATTAGTTCCATTAAAAGCCACGGTTTCCCCAGTTATTGGATCTTCTCCTAACAACAATGCCAATAAATCATAAGCATCTGGGAAATAATTTTTAACAAAAGTAACAAGCGTAGTCAGGGCAATATCTTTTACCATGCTTAAGAAATCGCCTCCTACCTCAGCAACAAAATTTACGATTTCGGTAACGATAGATTGGAAAAGATTGGCTACATCGCTCATTACGCGTTCTGGGTTGGCTGCATCATCGATGCTCAGCCTGTTCCAGAAGCGTTCAAATCTGTCTTCAACTGTAGCAATAAGCTTAGAGAAGCGTCCAACGGACTCAAAAAGCCAATTGGCAACTGGGGTAATCGCGTCAAAATACTCGAGCACCCATTTTACCATAGCACCACCAATAGGTATAATATCTAAGACGGCATCAAGTAGCGTAAAAGGTGTTTTATTTACCGGTGTGCCTTTTATAGGATCGTATCCTAAAATGTAACTAAGTACTGTATAGCCCGGGATTTCCTGAACAAAGTCGCGCACCTTATCAAACAACCAATCTTTAGCAGCATCTAAGCCTTCTTCAATCAAATCTGCCATATCAGATGCTAAACCAGATACCGCATTCCAAGCGTCACCTAACCATCCCCCTTGAATAAGGAGACCTGGCGATTTATTCTGCACTAGTTGTGCAGGAGCTGTTTCTGCCTTGGTCTGTATATCTGCTGTACCGCTCTCCGTTTCATAATCCATTCCCATAGAAGCAAAACCACCAGCGTTTCCTATTTCGGAACGTTGAATTTTCTCTTCTTCTTGCTCGTTTTTTAGCTTTGTTTGGATAGGTATTGTGCCTTTTACGCCCGTATCGGCCTTTGTTTGAAGCTGCTCTTCTTCCGTTTGCTCTGACATTGATTTTGCCTGAAGTTCTTCATCTTCCGTGGCAGGGTCTGCCTTGCGGCTCACGCTGTATTTAAGCTTTCGGAGTTCCTTAAAGGTTTTTGGCGTTGTATCCTTATCACCTTCTTCTGGATCCCTAAGGTTTCCTGTTTTAGCTACCATGGGATTAAAAAAGCCATCCCAAGCACTGAGATCATGGGTTTGTACTTGAATTTCACCCCCCAAATGATCATCACCTGCCGTATTTCCATTAACACTTTTAACGCGGTTCGCTCCTTCCATACCCACAACCAATCCAAAATGCGAACGCATATGTTTGTACGCAATATCTCCTGGTTTTGGAACATGTTCCTTAGGATAGGCCGATTCTGGGGGTAAGAAAGCCTTGCCTAATTGCCACATTGGCATAGGAATACCCGCTTTATGTAACGACCAAAAAGCAAAAACACCACACCAGCTAGGCATTGCATCTCGATTACCTGTCCCTATTTTACCATCATCTAAAACTACTAGGCCTCTCAAATCAGATTTGGTCTTTATATGCTTTCTAGGGACGGTGTTTTTTTCGGAGCTTGGAGCAGCTACAATCTTATCTTTTCCAAAACTGGTTTCAAAATATTCCATGAGTCGCTCCCAACCATACCGGTGGCCATCCGCTCCCTTTTTATTGGCTATAACTTTACCTTCTTCTGCTTCTGCTATTTCTACAGCTTTGCTGAGTTGCGGCGCTACCTGTCTTTGAAGAATTGATTTGCGTTGTACTGCAGTGAAGTTGTGTTTGCGTTGCACTTGGGCATGAACAGGTACAGCTCCTTGCTGAATGGTATGTGTTAATTCATGCGCAAGGAGTGTTTGTCCCGATTTGGATGCGGGATCGTATTTTCCACTATTAAAGTAGATATGATTACCGTAGGTAAAGGCATGTGCATTTACTTGCTTACTCATCTGCTGAGCGCTCGTATCTGTGTGTATCCTTACCCCACTGAAATCTGCCCCGAAACGGGACGACATAAAGTTTCCGACAGACGGGGCCATAGCCCTACCACCGGAGGCGGAATTGTGCAATTGACTTTGAAATTGCACGGCACCAGCCGGGGGACCGCGGCCACTCCGTTGTATCACATCTGAGTGATACATGCTTGGCGACCGCTCACGTGAATAGGTCTGTACGGTTTCATCCTCTTCCGTTGAAGCCGTTTCTAGACCCTCTGAATTTCGTTGTATTCCAATATTTTGTTTGGTTTGTATTGTTGGAGTCTCTTCCTGTTCATCATCGGTCATTCGCTGAATGGATATAGCAGAAGTTTGAACGACTTCTTTTTCCTCTTCTTCTTTAATCTCTTCTTGGCGTTGTACTTCTGGAGGAGCAATAGGAGCCACCTCAACTTTAGGCTCCGGAGCATTGACTACGCTGTCCGCAATCAGATCTGCCTCTTTTTCGTAATGATCGTCTGGTTTATTTACAGTAAGTTTTGCCTGTATAGCAGGCTTAAAAAAGGTGGATGCAGGTGCAGGGGATACCGACTCTTTTTGAGGACCAAAAAAAGTTTGCGCTTTCTTGCGCTGCACACTAGTGGATGGCTTAACCGTTTTATCTGCTGTTGAAAACACCTATTAGCTTTTATTCCATGTTACAAAGAGGATACTTTGCATCCAGTTTAATCGTATTGTGGTATAATTCCATGGAACATAGTTCAACAGAATATCTAAGGTCTGTTCTTCTATATCCAAGTAATAAAATCCATTTCTAGCTTGTAATACCCCTTCTCTATTTAAAAAGGTTTCTCTAAACCCTTCAATGCTTGTATTTTTCAATGCTTTCCAATGGCCTATTGCGGCCGCAAATAAGGCATCTATTTGTTTTTTAAGTTCCGTGGTGGGTTGCAATCCTGTATTGCAATGTTGCCCTGGACGTAAACCCGCCAGAATTTTAGGCAGTGTTAGTTTCCATTCTGGCACCTCCGTTTCTCCAGTAGCCATATAATGCAATACTATAGGAATTTCTCGCGCTTCAATAAACGCTCCTTCTTTATCAAGGTAACCAGCGTTTTTAAAAAATTGTGGTAAAAAATTGGCGAGTAATACAAGACCGGCCTGACTAATATACGAACCGTTTTTAAGGAGTTCTTCCGGATCATCTTCAGCTTTTGGAAGTTTTCCTAGCCTATCCTTGGTTTCCGCTATAGCGGTTTTACCCCTATTTTTTTCATTGCGATCTCCTTTTTCTTTATTAGCCAAAAATAGTGCTTGCCTTAACTCCTTTGCCAACAACTTAGGCACCGTTATATTTTTTACTGTTATGGTTTGATGTATCATTTGCTGTAGTATCATTTCCTGCAGTGCCTTAGTTAAAGAACCCTTGTGAACAGCAAGTAGTTGATATATGCGTTCATAAAAAGAAAGTAAGGGAATAAACAGAAAATAGTCTGGGTTGGCATTAAACAGGTGTATGGTTTGGTTTAACCGATCTACCACATTTTCTTCTTGAACATAGGCTTCCAAAAATTCTTGTTGTTCAGATACACGCTTCAATCTAAAAAAGCGAACAAAGGCATCTTTATGGCCTATAGTTCTTATCCACTGCTCACGTAGTACAGGATTACCCATTAGTTCTTGGAAAAAACAATCAACAGCATCTTGCCATTCTAAGGCAGATAACTTTGATGAAAGCTGGGCTGTTTTAATATAGGCTAAAACCGTACTAGCCCTAGCTTCTGCAACCGTAATTTGATGCTTCTCATTTTCTTTAATCGCTTTCTTTAGGTGCTCCTCTATTTGTACTTTTAGGTGCTGTAATTCATTTGTTTCTACCCTAAATATATCTTCTTCTAGGGTAATATTAAGATCCATTATTAACTCTGGAATCTGAATAATTGTTCCGGCAGCGGTATATGCATTAGCAATTTCATCTACAATTTCCAGAATATAAG
>CAZWVO010000177.1:0-5107 GCA_964637535.1 uncultured Flavobacteriaceae bacterium | reverse complement strand
GTATGACTAGTGTGCAAATAGAAATACAACTTATTGCCTGTCTAGTAGCTGTTGCTTGTGCTATTCCGGGAACATTTCTGGTGTTGCGAAAAATGGCAATGATTAGCGATGCCATCAGTCATTCTATACTTCCTGGGATTGTTGTGGGCTTTTTTTTAACAGAAGATTTAAATTCCCCTTGGTTAATTCTTTTAGCGGCTTTAACCGGAATAATTACTGTTTTCTTGGTAGAGTTTATTCAAAAAACAGGATTGGTTAAGGAAGATACCGCTATAGGGCTTGTTTTTCCAGCTTTGTTTAGTATTGGAGTTATTCTCATTGCTAAAAATGCGAACGATGTGCACCTCGATATTGATGCAGTGCTACTAGGAGAACTGGCTTTTGCACCCTTTGATAGGGTATACCTTAATGAAACAGATATGGGGCCAAAATCGCTTTGGGTTATTGGGACCATACTTGCCGTTACCTTAGCGCTTCTTATTGCTTTTTTCAAGGAACTTAAACTGAGTACGTTTGATAAAAGTTTGGCTGCTACCATGGGTTTTTCTCCTGTAATTATGCATTACAGTCTTATGAGTGTTGCGTCTATAACCACAGTAGGTGCCTTTGATGCCGTAGGAGCAATTTTAGTAGTGGCCTTAATGATAGCACCACCCGCTATTGCCTATCTGCTTACCAATAATTTAAAAAAGATGCTATTAATTTCAATAGGTTTTGGAGTTTTTGGAGCTTTATTAGGGTATTGGGTAGCCCATTGGCTAGACGCCTCTATTGCGGGATCTATGACTTCTGTCTTAGGAGTACTATTCTTGTTGGTGTATTTGTTTGCCCCTAAAAAAGGACTTATAGCAGTCTTGTATATGCGAAAAAGACAACGGGTAGAGGTGCATCTGCTTACCTTTTTATTACATCTTCAGAACCACGATGAACCAGAAGAAAGACATGTTAATCATTTAAATGAACATATTAACTGGCAGCAAGTACGTTCAAAATCGGTCTTAGATCTCGCCGAAAAAAATAACATGATTGTAATTGAAGACCAGCTCATTTCCCTTACCAATAAGGGAAAAGAATTTACCTCTGAAGCCCTTACCTATATTATGACCAACAAAAGTTCTGCTATAGAAGAAATGAAAGACCGCTTCTTTTTATTTAGAGGTTGAAATTATAGGAAAACCTACTCTGTTTTCTTAAAATTATAGGTTGTACGTTCAATAAATTCGGCAAGTTTTAAAGTAAAGCCGGTAACCTTATCTTCATCCACAGTAAACGGAAATAGAGATACCCCGTAAAGAAGATTGTTATATGCAGCCATAAATTGGTTATCTCCAATATGACTTAAATTAACAGACAAATCTGGATGGTGCTGAAAGGTCATGGTAAGTACTTCTCCTTCTTTGGAAATTTTTGTCCACCCGTATACCTCACTCGTATAGGTGCCAACGAAATTTTTTAATGGCACCGAAGTTTTAGGCTTTGATAAAGCTTTGGCCTTCCAACTATCTATCTCGGCATATTCTCTTACTTTTTCTCCTTTAAAATACTCAAAATAGGGTTTGTGATAGTTGTTTCTTGGCAATTCTAAATAGGCATCTAGAATATCCCATTTTAAACCTTCATAAAAATAATTCGCATCCGTATTGGTCAATATCACAATGCCAATACCTTCTTCTGGCACGGTAGTCACCGAGGTAACGTAACCATGAATACCTCCAGTATGTGCTATAACTCTGTGCTCCTCATAGTCCACAATACCCCAGCCTAAGCCATACAATGAAAAATAGCTGGTATTAAAAGGGTGCCCACCTTCACTTTCAATAGAAAAAGGACTAATACTTGTGTTAATTGCATCTGGATTAATTACGGTTGCTGTTCCTAGCGCACCATTGTTCAATAACGTTTTTACCCAGATGCTCATATCTTTTATGGAAGAAGAAATACTACCTGCAGGTGCAACTAAATCGATATCGCCATATGGAATTTCTACTATTTTTCCACGGTTGTAGGTATGTGCTTTGGTTCTATTTTTAGCTGTAGCAATGTCTGAAGATAGGGCTAAAGTATTATCCATACCCAAGGGCGTAAAAATAGAATCTTTAACCATTTTATCCCAGCTTTCTCCTGTAGCTACTTTTACAATTTCACCCGCAAGCATATAACCAACATTAAAATATCCCCATTTGGTTCTAAAGGCATGCGTAGGTTTTAACTTGCTGTATTTTTCTATGATTTGGTTGGGTGTAAGATTGGAATCAAACACCATAAAGTCACCCTGAAAGGTTTCAAAACCTGCGCGATGTGATAAGGCATCGGCAATGGTTAAATGTTCTGCTACCCACGGATCGCGCAACTTAAAATGCGGCAACCACTTTTTAATAGGATCGTCTAAAGAAAGTACACCCTGCTCCGCTAAAGAAGCCATTAAAATGCCTGTAAATGCTTTGGTATTAGAACCTATCATAAAAAGGGTGTTTTCATCAACAGCTTCCTTAGAAATCAGATCTTTTACACCATAGGTTGTTAGTTTTTGAACCTTACCATCTTTAATAATGGCCACAGCCATTCCAGGAATTTGCCAATCTTTCATGGCATTTTCAATATAAATATCAAGGCTATCCGTAATAAATGGAGGCGCCTCTACTTGGGCATTTAATGTTGAAATTAAGAATAACAAGCCTAGTACAAGGGTCTTTTTACCGTATTTCATCCGCTACAAGTTTAAGGGCAAGATAGTGAAATTTTAAAGCAATAAACCTTGCCATAATTGCAAGTTAGCATTGAAAACTTTGTGAGAGTAGCACCTATTTCATAAGTTTAAGCTATCCTTAAATTAAGTACGATGCGATTAGGTAGTATTTTAATAACATTCCTATGCTTTATTGGCATAGTTTCAGCTCAAAAAGAGCATTTTTCATATTTGGATTTGTATGATTTAGAATACGTTTCTGATCCACAAATTTCTCCCTCTGGAAATTGGATTGTGTATCGGCGTATGGGTTTTAACATTATGGAAGATAGGGTAGAGGGTGCGCTTTGGATGATACAAAAGGATGGCTCTCAACATCAAAAACTAACCTCTAATGAACATAATGAATTTAGCCCAGTATGGTCTCCCAATGGCGATAGGATTGCCTTTGTAGCAAGTACAGAAGAAGGGGCAGAAATTTATATGTATTGGGTAAATACTGCTAAGATGGCCAAAATATCTCAGCTTCCTTTTAGTCCAAGTGCTTTGACATGGTCGCCCAAAGGAGATCAATTGGCTTTTGCTATGAATGTTGAAAAAGCACCCCCTGTATTAGCCAAAATGCCAAAGAAACCTAAGGGAGCCAAATGGGCCCAAGCACCTCGTATTACAGATCGCTTACGCCATGAAGCCGATGGTAGAGGGTATATTAAACCCGGTTTTAGCCATCTCTTTGTAATTCCTGCAGATGGGGGTGCTCCAAGACAGATCACCTCTGGGGACTATAACCATAACGGTTCCTTATCATTTACACCAGATGGAAATCAAATTTATTTTGGCGCTAATAGAGATGCGGATTGGGAATACAACTTTAGAAATAGCAGAATTTATAAGGTGGGTGTAAATGACGGAGCTATTGTTGCAATTACTAAGGGTAAAACGTCTTATGGAAACCCAAAGGTATCTCCAGACGGAACGCAGCTGGCTTATGTAGGTTTTGAAGATAAGGTTCAAGATTACCAAGTGCGAAGACTCATAGTATCTAAGCTAGATGGGTCTGCTCCTAAAATAATCTCTAAAGAACTAGACAGGGGAGTCTATAATATTAATTGGGATGCTAAAAGTGCGGGACTTTTTTGTTCTTATGATGATAAAGGAAATAGTAAAATTGCACATATTAGTCTAAGCGGAAAGGAAAATAAATTGGCCAATGACATGGGAGGGACGTCTATTGGAAGGCCATACGCAGGAGGTTCTTATAGTGTGGCGAAAGATGGCACCATTGCATTTACGCAAAGTAGACCTAGCTATCCGGCTGCTTTAGCAGTAGTGGGTTCAAAAGCAAAAACGCCGAAGAAAATAACAGCTTTAAATGCGGCACTATTTAAGTTCCGAACGCTTGGCAAGGTAGAAGAAGTGTGGTATACTTCGTCCTTTGATCAACGAAAAATACAAGGGTGGGTAGTGTATCCTCCAGATTATGACGCCAATAAAAAATATCCTTTTTTGGTAGAAAATCACGGTGGACCTATTTTAAATTATGGAGATCGGTTTTCTGCAGAAATACAATTGTATGCGGCAGCGGGTTATATTGTTTTTTATCCTAACCCAAGAGGAAGTACCAGTTACGGTGAAGCTTTTGGAAATTTACTCAAGAACAATTATCCCGGAGACGATTATACCGATGTTATGGATGGTGTAGATTACTGTATTGAAAAAGGGATAGCCCATGAAGACCAACTTTTTGTGACTGGCGGAAGCGCAGGGGGTATTATGTCTGCTTGGATGATTGGTAAAAACAATCGTTTTGAAGCCGCTGTAGTAGCTAAACCGGTAATGAATTGGATTAGTAAAACGCTTGTGGCCGACAACTATTTTGCGTATAAAGATTATCGTTATCCTGGACATCCATGGGAAAATTTTGAGGGGTATTGGAAATTTTCGCCAATATCGCTCGTTGGTAATATAGAAACACCTACTATGGTAATGGTAGGGATGAACGATTTACGTACACCACCAAGTGAAGCGAAGCAACTATATCACGCATTAAAACTGCGTAAAGTAGAAACCGTCTTGGTAGAAATACCAGGGGCTAGTCATGGTATTGCTAGTAGGCCTAGTAATTTAATAGCTAAGGTGGCGCATACGGTAGCATGGTTAGATAAGTATAGAACACTAAAAAAAGAATAAGAGATATAGTGTGCAAACACTGGATGGCATTGTAATTGTTGTAGCGTATCAGATCAGATGGCTATATGTTAATTTCAATTTGAAAAAGGATGGCGAGAAAAAAAAGGCATTGGTTATGGAATATATTGCTAACTATAGCGGTGATTGCCTGTATCCTTGCTTTTATTGCACACTATAAGAATTGGACCAGAGTAAAGGATGGCCATATCCAGATTTTATCTGGAGTTTACT
>CAZWVO010000176.1:0-5195 GCA_964637535.1 uncultured Flavobacteriaceae bacterium | reverse complement strand
GCTCCAACATGTGGGTTGTGGAGTGGCAGTAGCTAATGCAAGAGAAGAAGCCAAACAAGTTGCAGACTATGTTACTTTAAAAAATACCGAAGATGGTGTAGCACATTTTATAAGGCAACATCTTTGAACCCTAATTTGATTATATTTGATTAATAGCAACCAAACTCTCTATGACAGCGACTTTACTACCCGAGCCATATATCACTGATGATACGGTGGTTTTTGGACTCTTAGCCCTTTGCCTTGGTTTTGTATTTTACACCTCCTCTGTAAAAACAGGTTTTTGGAAAAAATATTACAATATCGTCCCAGGTGTTTTAATGTGTTACCTCTTGCCAGGAGTATTGACCTCTATTGGACTAATTGCTCCTGAATGGGAAAGCTTGAACGAAGCTGGAGGAGTGGTAAAACATGAATCCAAAGTCTATTATGCAGCAAGTAGGTATTTACTACCCGCAGCATTGGTGCTAATGACCTTAAGTATTGACCTCAAAGCCATTGCTAATTTGGGTTCAAAAGCGCTCATTATGTTTTTAACTGGCACCGTGGGAATTATTATAGGTGGCCCTATTGCTATACTCTTAGTATCCATTTTTTCACCCGAGACCGTTGGTGGAAATGATTTTGATGCCATATGGAGAGGTTTATCTACCATTGCTGGGAGTTGGATTGGTGGGAGCGCCAACCAAGCTGCCATGCTAGAAGTGTTTCAATACAATCCCAAGAATTACACCAGTATGGTGCTGATAGATGTTGTGGTTGCCAATATCTGGATGGCTATTTTATTGCTGGGTGTAGGAAAAAGTAAAAGAATAGATAAATGGCTTAAATCTGACACCTCAGCTATTGAAAAATTGAAGGTAACAGTTTCTGAATTTTCCGAAAAAATTACCCGAGTACCCACCTTAAAAGACTACTTAATGATGTTCTTTTTTGCTTTTACCGCTATGGGTATTTCTCATTTCTTTGGGGGCCATATAAGCACCTATTTAAAAACAAATGTAGCGGCTGTAGCTAATCCTAAAAGTTTTTTATCCTTTATAGGGTCTTCCTTCTTTTGGATGGTAGTCATAGCTACTATTATTGGAACACTGTTATCCTTTACAAAGGCTAAAAATTATGAAGGTGCAGGAGCTAGTAAAATAGGTGGTTTGTTTATTTATATTCTAGTTGCCACCATAGGCATGAAAATGGACCTTACTCGTATTTTTGAAAACCCAGGACTTATTGTTGTTGGATTGGTATGGATTAGTATTCATGCCTTACTTTTAATTTTAGTTGCAAAGTGGATTAAAGCGCCCTATTTCTTTCTGGCAGTAGGTAGTCAAGCCAATGTTGGCGGAGCCGCGTCGGCCCCAGTGGTTGCCGCAGAATTTCATCCTTCTCTTACCTCGGTAGGCGTTTTGTTAGCTGTACTTGGTTATGTAGTTGGTACAGGAGGAGCATTGTTATGTGCCTATTTAATGGAGGTCGCATCCCTAGTAAATTAACACCGTAGAATGAAATTTTTTATGCATATTTGCGGCACAATTCCATTTTTATGAAGCACATCTTTCTTTTGAGTTTTCTTCTTATTCTGTTTTCCTCATGCGGAGGAGATACGGAACAGACTATGACCGTAACGGGCACCGTTAAAGGGCTTAAAAAAGGGACACTGTATTTACAACATGTTCCGGATACAACACTTGTAGTTGTAGATTCCTTACAAATAGATGGAGATGGAAATTTTACTTTTAAAACGGAAATAGAAAGTCCAGAGATATTTTATTTATACCTCAACAAAAAAGATTACAATACCATTAATGACCGAATTACCTTTTTTGGAGAGCCTGGTATCATTACCATTAACACGGCTTGGGATACTTTTGATTCCAAGGCAAAGATTAGTGGTTCTAAAACACATGAAAAATTTGAGGAATATAAGGCCATGATGTCGAAGTTTAATACTAAAAATTTAGAAATCATTCAGAGCGCAAATGATCCTAGCATTAGAGCAGATAGCATGGCTTTAGATTCCATACAAAAAGCAAGCGACCGAAATGTAATAAGAGGATATCGTTATTCCCTCAATTACGCCCTTATAAACAAGGACTCTTATATTGCTCCCTATATTGCATTAACCGAAGTTGCAGACGCCAATGTAACCTATCTCGATTCTATCTATAATTCACTGACAGATGAAGTAGCTTCTTCTAAGTACGGTAAGGCCCTTGGAGTCTATTTAGAGGGTAAAAAATAACAGCTTAAAATACCTATTGGATATAAAAAAGCCGCTTCATAGTTATGAAACGGCTTTTTTACGAAACAGTATACTGTTACTTTAGCTTATTTAATTTTTCAATTAAGCCAGAAGCTTTTTCTTCTAAGCTAGCCTGCACCTTTTTTAGGTGTGCCTTTCTGTTATCTACATCACGCTTATTTACTTTTTCAATAAGATCATCGAATACCTTAATTGCTTCATCTATTATGGAAGATCCTTCTTTGGAATTCTGTTTGTTATTTGCAGCTTCCCAAAAATATACCGCCTCTATAATATCTCCTAAAACGTAGTTAATGTCCTTTTTTAAGTTACGTATGCTTGCCATTATTCTATTTTTTTACAAAAATAGACTATTGTTCTTTAAAGATCATATAGTTACCTCTAAAAGTTGCGCTCCCGTACTCTTAATTGCAATTTCGCTACTAGCGCCAGGTACTAAGATGGTCTCTCCCTTTTGAATAGGAGCAATTCCATACGCATTAGAAATAACTGCTTTTCCTGAAACACACATAAAAATTGTAAAAGAATCTCGTGCAGCAGTATCTATTACAAGGTCGGATGTTAGTTTAAGGAAATTAGTTTTAAAATACGGACAGTCGACCATTGTATTTGAGGTATTCTCGTCTTTTGAATATGCAACTTTAAAATCGTATTTCTTTTTATAATCTATGGCATCCAATGCTAAATCTGTGTGCAACTCCCTTAGTTTACCCTGTTTATCGCGACGGTTAAAATCGAACACTCGATAGGTTACATCTGAGGTTTGTTGAATCTCCGCAAGTAACACACCAGCGCCAATTGCATGTATTTTACCGGTATTGATAAAAAAAGTATCGCCTTCCTGTACCGATTCATAATTTAATAGACTCAGCAGCGTATCGTCTTCCAAACTTTTTGCATATTCTTCTTGAGATACGTCTTTATTAAAACCCACAATGAGATTGGCGTCCGGATCGGCATCCATGACATACCACATTTCTGTTTTCCCAAAGGAGTTATGCCGTTCCTTGGCTAATACATCATTGGGATGCAATTGAATAGAAAGATCTTTTTTTGCATCTATGAATTTAATAAGTATTGGAAATTCTTTACCAAAGCGAGTTACTACGCTTTTACCCAGCAAAGTTTCCGCATGTTCATCTATCAGCTGCTGTAAAGAAGTTCCGGCAAGTGACCCATTAGCTACAACAGAAACATCACCTGGAACGGCAGATAATTCCCAGCTCTCTCCCGTTATGTTCGTTTCAATAGTCTTACCCAACACCTCTTTTAGCTTCGTACCTCCCCACAGGCGTTCTTTAATAATGGGTTCAAATTTTAAAGGGTACAAATTCATATTATTCTCCAGAATAAGTAACAAAATTACGTGGTGTTTCAAACAACTGCACCTCTAGCTTCTTAGTTTCATCTATATGTGGTCTAAGGCTGTTCCATATAAAAATAGCAATATTTTCTGCCGTAGGATTAAGGTCTTTAAATGCGGTAACCTCCGTGTTTAGGTTTTTATGATCTAGCGCCTCTTCTACCTCTGCTTTAATAAGGTCTTTTAGCACCTTAGTATCTATAACAAAACCCGTTTCCGCATCTACTTCACCCGTCACACTTACGATAAGTTCATAGTTGTGACCGTGAAAATTAGGGTTGTTGCATTTTCCAAAAATCTGCTCGTTTTTTTCAAAACTCCAATTGGCGTTATAAAGCCTATGCGCAGCGTTAAAATGAGCCTTTCTACTAACTTTTACCTTCATGAAGTTGGGGTGTTATTAATGAGATGTGTATAAAACTTTTCAAAAATAATTTTAAACCAAGCCGTATATTGGTCCGGATGTTTTTCAATATCCGCTTTAATAGCCAGGGGTTGCATCCATTTCCAGTTGGCCACTTCGTCTGTGTTTATTTGAGGGGCATCATTATAATACCCCAACATTACATGATCTAACTCATGTTCCGTTAGCCCATTATCAAAGGGGGCTTTATAGATGAATGAAAACAATTCTTTAAGTTCCGTAACAAACCCCATCTCTTCTGACAACCTCCGTTTTCCTGCCTCAATATTAGATTCTCCCATACGTTGATGACTACAGCAGGTATTGGTCCATAATAAGGGAGAATGGTACTTGTGCGCTGCCCGTTGTTGAAGCATGATTTCTCCTTTGTTATTACTAACAAATACAGAAAAAGCACGGTGTAACACGGCTTTCTCATGAGCTTCCATTTTAGGCATTGTACCAATGGGATCGTCATTAGGGTTTACTAAAATGACATGTTCTTCTTGCATTACACAAAAATAGGGGTTTCCTAATTGAATTGCTAAGACAAGTAGGTAAAGCGCAGAAAACTATAGTTTAGAAGAAACGTGGCGACTTTAAGTTAGTTAAGGTTTTAATAAAATCGTAACGAAGAATCACTTCAAAAGAACCGTCGTTAAAAGTGGCACGGCCTAATGCTGTAGTTTCTCTATCATAGGCTATGCCTATTAAAAATTCGTCCGAAATTTTGAACCCAGCTAAACCACTAATGGCAGCATCCCAACGATAAGCAGCTCCAAGAATAAATTTATCTTTAAGCATAAAATTGGCAGACACATCTACTTGTAAGGGAGCTCCTCTAACTGCCTTGGTAAGCAAAGTAGGCTTAAATTTTAAATCAGGGTTTAAATCAAAAACATAGCCTGTAATGAGATAAAAGTTCATTTCCTCTTTTGCGGTAGAAAGGGAAGATTCCTCAAAATGGGAGGTTTCCAAAATTCGCGGAACAGAAAGTCCGGCATAAAACTTATCCGTATGATAATAGACTCCCGCTCCAACATTAGGTGAAAATCGATTCTCAATATCTTGCTGTAAGGTAGGGTCTGGACCGTTTGGATTTCCAAAGTTTTGATTTAGTTCTGAGAAACGTACATCTAACAAGTGTACACCGCCCTTTATTCCAAAAC
>CAZWVO010000175.1:0-5197 GCA_964637535.1 uncultured Flavobacteriaceae bacterium | reverse complement strand
CCTCCAATACCAGCTCCCCATACCACACCTACTCTAAACTTATCTATCTTTTCTAGATCTAATCCAGAATCTAAGATGGCTTCGTCACTAGAAACTAAGGCATATTGGGCAAACTTATCTAATTTTCTGGCTTCCTTACGATCAAAGAAATTGGCTGGATCGTAATCTTTTAGTTCGCAAGCAAACTTGGTCTTAAACTTTTCCGTATCGTAGTACGTAATAGGAGCACAGCCGCTTTTGCCGCTTTTTAAGCCATTCCAATAAGCTTCAACCGTATTTCCAATGGGTGTTAGCGCACCCAAACCGGTAACTACAACTCGCTTTAACTGCATGTAACTACGTTTAATTTTTTAAATTCTCTAATGTTGTAACCAACAATTCACAGAGCTTATTCTTTCTAATATATAGACAAGCGTAAATTAAAAAAAATTATCCATGCAGCATGAGTACCGCATGGATATTTTTAATCTTATCAAAGAAATCTTCAAATTACTTTGCTTCTTCTATATAACTTATGGCTTGGCCAACGGTTGCAATATTTTCAGCCTGATCGTCTGGGATTTGAATATCGAACTCCTTTTCGAACTCCATTATCAACTCTACAGTATCTAATGAATCTGCTCCTAGGTCGTTAGTAAAGCTAGCTTCTGCAACTACTTCATTTTCGTCTACACCTAATTTATCAACGATGATAGCTTTTACTCTTGATGCAATGTCTGACATAATAATTTTGGTTTTTAAAATTTAAATCGTTGGCAAAAATAAAAAACTTTGGATTAATAACACGTTTTACCGCTAAAATGTATGGTAATTTAATAATTTTAAGGGGAAGTGTATTATTTTAGCCCAAAATATTCGCCTTAGCGACGTCCTTTCTACTACTCATGAAACGTATTGTACTTTTTGCTTCAGGTTCTGGTTCTAATGTGGAAAACATTGTACATTACTTTCAAGACAATAAAGAGGTTACTATTGCCACCGTACTCACCAACAAAAGGGATGCCAAAGTAATAGACAGATGCAACAAGCTTAAAATCAATATTTTATATTTTAATTCTACTGCTTTTTCTACTTCGGACTTGGTGCTTAATATTCTAAAAACAATACAACCAGACCTCATTGTATTGGCAGGCTTTCTATTAAAAATACCAAAAACCCTTATTCAAAGCTTCCCAAATAAGATAATAAATGTGCATCCAGCGTTACTTCCCAAGTACGGGGGTAAAGGAATGTATGGTATGCATGTACACCGTGCAGTAAAGAAAAATGGAGATTTAAAAAGCGGCATTACCATACATTATGTAAACGAAAATTATGACGAGGGAGCTATTATTCATCAAGCTACAACACCACTTAATTCAGACCATAGCGCAGAAGATATTGCTCAAAAAGTACATCAATTAGAGTACGCGCATTTTCCAAAAATCATAGAAAAACTTTTGTTTCAATAGCCATGGCCAAAAAAGCTAAATTTTATACCGTTTGGAAAGGCAAAAGACCTGGTATCTATGAGACATGGGACGATTGTAAAGCTGCTATCACAGGATTTAAAGGCGCGCAATACAAATCATTTGTCACTTTCGAGCTTGCTAAAAAAGCCTATAATGGCAACTACGAAGAATATAAAGGTGTCAAAAAAGGAGAAGCTTCACTATCACCAGAACAACTGCTTAAGATAGGGCAACCTAATTATCATTCCATTTCAGTAGATGCTGCTTCTAGTGGGAACCCCGGAATAATGGAATATCAAGGGGTAGATACCAAATCCAAAAAGAAACTTTTTAAGCAGGGCCCATTTGCACAAGGCACGAATAACATTGGAGAATTTCTAGCACTAGTTCATGGTTTAGCGTACCTAAAAGAACGCAAAAGTGATCGTATAATCTATACCGATTCTCGAACCGCCATGAGTTGGGTGAGAAAGAAAAGTTGTAATACAAAATTGCCAGAAACACCAGAGAATAAAGCCTTGTTCGATTTAATTAAGCGCGCTATAGATTGGCTTAAAAAGAATTCTTATAATACCCCTATTGTAAAATGGGAAACTAAGGCGTGGGGAGAAATTCCTGCAGATTTTGGAAGGAAATAATGTTGTTGAAAATTTAGCTAAAATCCCTTCTTATTTGCATCTTCAAAACCGTATATTTGCAGCAAACTATTAGACTTAATGGGTAACCTTTTAATTGTAGGCACAGTTGCCTTTGATGCCATAGAAACCCCGTTTGGAAAAACGGATAAAATCTTGGGAGGTGCTGCAACGTATATTGGTTTAGCCGCTTCACAATTTAATATATCATCTGCTATTGTTTCTGTTGTTGGTGATGATTTTCCAGAAGAACACCTAGCCCTATTGGCTTCTAAAAACGTGGACACTACGGGAATAGAAATTGTTCCTGGAGGAAAGACATTTTTTTGGAGCGGAAAGTATCATAACGACCTTAATGTACGAGACACTTTAATCACAGAGCTTAATGTTCTTGCTGATTTTAATCCGGTAGTCCCTAATCATTTTAAGGAAGCTAATGTTGTAATGCTTGGAAATTTACACCCTAGCGTACAGATGAGTGTAATTAACCAAATGAGAAAACGACCAAAGTTAATCGTACTTGATACCATGAACTTTTGGATGGATAACGCCTTAGAAGATTTGCACAATGTAATAAAACATATTGATGTAATTACTATTAATGATGAAGAAGCCCGTCAATTAACGGGTGAGTATTCTCTAGTAACGGCAGCTGCAAAAATTCAGACCATGGGACCCAGATATGTGGTCATAAAGAAGGGAGAACATGGAGCGCTTTTATTTAATGAGGATAATATTTTCTTTGCTCCCGCACTTCCTTTAAAAGAAGTTTTTGACCCAACAGGAGCAGGAGACACCTTTGCCGGAGGCTTTACAGGTTATTTAGCCGCTACTGACGATGTTTCCTTTGAAAATATGAAAAAAGCCGTAATACATGGCTCAAACTTGGCATCGTTTGCTGTAGAACGTTTTGGCACAGAACGTTTAGAAAACTTAGCAAGAACTGAAGTCAATAAACGTTTGCATCAATTTAAAGCATTAACACAATTTGAAATTGAACTAGAATAAAAACACGCCCTGATCTATCAGGGCTTTTTTAATGTATATACCCAATGAGTGACGCCATTAAACACGAATGTGGAATTTCTTTAATCCGATTATTAAAGCCCTTAGAATATTATCAAGAGAAATACGGCACGGCCTTTTATGGCGTAAATAAAATGTACTTAATGATGGAGAAACAGCACAACCGTGGTCAGGATGGTGCAGGTTTTGCAAGTATTAAGTTAGATATGGCTCCAGGAGCACGGTACATGAGTAGGGTACGCTCTGCACAACAACAACCCATACAAGACATTTTTGCACAAATAAATGATAGAATCAATGGCGCGTTTAAAGAGCATCCTTCCTATGTAGATGACGTAGCCTTACAAAAAAAGCATATCCCCTATATTGGCGAATTATTGTTAGGGCATGTCCGATATGGCACCTTTGGGAAAAATAGTATTGAGAGTGTACACCCTTTTCTACGTCAAAATAATTGGATGCACAGAAACCTTATTGTAGCGGGAAATTTTAATATGACCAACGTGAATGAGCTTTTTGACAACTTGGTGCATCTTGGACAACACCCTAAAGAAAAAGCTGATACCGTAACCGTAATGGAGAAAATTGGTCATTTTCTAGATGATGCGGTAGCCAAATTGTATAAAGAAATTAAAAAAGAAGGCTATAACAAACAAGAGGCCTCTCCGCTTATTGCGGACCGACTGAATGTTGCTAAAATTCTTAGAAAAGCAGCAAAAAATTGGGATGGGGGTTATGCCATGGCCGGGCTTTTAGGTCATGGAGACGCCTTTGTACTTAGAGACCCTTCAGGGATACGCCCAACCTATTATTATCAGGATGAAGAAATTGTTGCTGTTGCTTCTGAACGCCCTGCACTACAAACTGTTTTTAATGTAAAGTACCAAGACATTCATGAGTTAGACCCGGGCCATGCAATTATCATAAAAAAGAAGGGTACTGTTACAACAAAAAAAATATTAGAGCCTCTAGAACGAAAAGCATGTTCCTTTGAGCGTATTTATTTTTCTCGTGGAAGTGACAAAGAAATTTACCAAGAACGAAAAGAATTAGGAAAGCTTCTCTTTCCACAAATTCTGTCGGCCATTGATCACAATCTTAAAAATACCGTATTCTCTTATATCCCCAATACAGCAGAAACTTCCTTTTTTGGCATGGTCAAAGAAGCGCAAAACTATCTTAATAAAAAGAAGGAAGAACAAATTTTGGCTAAAGGGGCTAATATTACCAAAGAAGAGCTTCATAGTATTTTAGACGTACGCCCTAGAATAGAAAAGGTAGCTATTAAAGATGCCAAACTGAGGACCTTTATTACCCAAGATAGTAGTAGAGATGATTTGGTAGCCCATGTTTATGATATCTCCTATGGTTCTGTTAATGTTGGCGATAACCTTGTTATTATAGATGACAGTATTGTCCGTGGAACTACTTTAAAGAAGAGTATCTTAAAAATATTGGATAGGCTTGGCCCTAAAAAAATTGTAGTGGTCTCCTCCGCCCCTCAAATTAGATATCCAGATTGCTACGGTATAGATATGGCCAAATTAGAGGATTTTATTGCTTTTAGAGCTGCTCATGCGCTGCACAAAGATAGAGGCAGCTTAGCTACTGTAGAAGAAATCTATAAAAAATGCTTGCAACAAGTAGGTAATAAAGATACCGAAGTGCTTAATTATGTAAAGGATTTTTATGCGCCATTTACTCCAGAAGAGATCTCTCAAAAAATTGGTGAATTACTAAGCCCAAAAGACATCAAGGCCGAAGTTCAAATTATATATCAAAATATAGAACACCTGCATCAAGCCTGTGCTAAAAACTTGGGAGACTGGTACTTTACTGGAAACTACCCTACCCCAGGAGGGAATAAGGTGGTAAACAGGGCGTTTATCAACTTTTACGAGGGTAAAAACGAGCGCGCTTATTAACAATTTTATCGACGAAATACCTCTTTTTGTGCATTTCATCGATAATCCATGCTTTTTGTCGTCTTTTTAATTTGTGAAGGACAAAGCCAAGTTAATTTAGTTTCGCCATAGCATAAGTAGGTTAAGTTCATGGTAAGATTTGGGGCAAAAAAGGTGGAGA
>CAZWVO010000174.1:0-5205 GCA_964637535.1 uncultured Flavobacteriaceae bacterium | reverse complement strand
TTTTTACATATGTTTAAAGCTGGAATAAAAATTAACTACACTTTTAAAATTAACTCTATGAAGATTACACTACTAAAAAGCTTTATGCTTGTTGGGGTATTTCTATGCTTCGGACTAGCACAAGCACAAGATGTATCTGGTACTGTTACTGATGCTAATGGCCCATTGCCTGGAGCTAGTGTATTGGTTAAAGGAACTACTAATGGCACACAAACAGATTTTGATGGTAACTACAGCTTAAGTGATGTAGGTTCCGATGCAGTTCTTGTGGTGAGCTACATTGGATATGCCTCACAAGAAATTGCGGTTAACGGCCAAAGCACAATTAATGTTGTCTTAGTGGAAGACGCTGAAGCATTAAAAGAAGTGGTTGTTATTGGTTACGGTACAACTACTGTAAAAGACGCGACAGGTTCTGTTACCGCGGTTACCTCAGAAGATTTTAATGGGGGTGTAATATCATCTCCGGAACAATTAATTCAAGGTAAGAGTGCTGGGGTAAACATTCAGCAAACAAGTGGTGAACCAGGAGCAGGTATCCAAGTAAACATACGTGGTGCAAACTCTGTAAGAGCGAATAACAATCCGCTTTTTGTAGTGGATGGCGTGCCTCTTTTTGGACAAAGTACAGATGCCCAAGGTACTGCCGGAGAAGGAGGTAGTGATGTGGGTAACCCCTTAAACTTCTTAAACCCTAATGATATTGAGAGTATAAGTATTCTTAAAGATGCTTCCGCTACAGCAATTTATGGATCTCGTGGGGCTAATGGAGTAGTTATCATAACTACTAAAAGCGGTAGAGGTTCTGCTGGTGGAATTTTTGAATTCTCTTCCAATATCAGTATTTCTACGCCAGTTAGACAATACGATTTGTTAGATAGAGACGAATTCTTAAGTGCTGTAACTCAATTTGGAGGGAATGCAGCTGCCGTAGATTTTGGTGCTAATACAGATTGGCAAGAAGCGATATTAAGAACTTCAGTATCTAATAATCAAAACCTTTCCTATTCACACAACTACGGTTCTGGAAATATTAGAGGAACCTTTGGTTACCAAGACCAATTTGGTGTGGTAGAAAGATCAGAGTTTGAAAGAATAACAGGACGTATTAATTGGAATCAACGCTTTCTAGATGATAAGTTAACTGTTGGGGTACAAGCCTCAATTTCTAGGATTAATAGAGGACAACCCCCTTTAGACGCTAATGCTGGTTTTAGAGGAGACATCTTAGGTGCTGCCTACTCTGCTAACCCAACTTGGCCAAATGATCCCAACTTTGATGATGGCGGTGGACAGGTTCAGCCCGCTAATTACTTGGAAGAAACACGAAACATAACAAATACAAACAGGTACTTACTTAACGGTTCTGTAGAGTATCAATTTACGCCAGAAATAAGTGGAAAAATTAATGTTGGCTATGATAGATCGGATAGTGAAAATATATCTACACTTTCTGCTAACTTAATCAACTTCCAAAATATTGAAGGTCTTGGTTTTGGATCTTTTAATACGTTAGAAAGAGATAATAAAACCTTAGAAGCAACACTGAACTACAAAAAAGACTTTGGAGATTCTAATTTAGATGTTATTGTAGGTTATGCTTTCCAAGATTTTAGAACTACAGGACGTAATGCTGCAGGTCGTGGTTTTGATACTGATGATTTAGAACTTATGGCAGCTGACTTGCGAAGAACAGTTAACGAAGCGGAGGCATTAATATCTGGCTCTTTCCAACAGTTTTTCTATGATGTGAATTCGACGCAGTTGACTGTAAATCGTTTGTTTCCAGATGTAGTTACGGATAATGTTACCCTTTCATCGTTTAGAGGAGTGCAGGCTATTACAGCAGATACTTTTGACAATACGGATGAATTACAATCTTTCTTTGGAAGAGTTAATTACACCCTTTCAGATAAATATTTGTTTACAGCTACGCTTCGTGCAGATGGCTCTTCTCGTTTTGGTTCTGAAAACCGATATGCGTATTTCCCATCTGGAGCTTTTGCTTGGAAACTTAATGAAGAAGATTTTATAGGAGATACTTTTTCTACCTTAAAGTTAAGATTAAGTGCGGGTCGTGCAGGAAACCAAGACGGATTAGGTTTTGGTAACTTTGTTGCACGTCAGCGTTTTGCTGGACTGGGTATCAACGGTGATCTAACGGTTCCAGGTAATGGACTTGCTATTGTAGCAACGGATAACCCTGATCTAAAGTGGGAAACTACTACGGACTTTAATGTGGGTATCGATTTTGGATTAGGCGATGATCGTTTTACCGGTAGTATAGATGTATACCGTAGAGATACGGAAGATATCTTACTACAAACGCCGCCCGCGGCTCCTTCTACAAACCCTTTCCAGTTTGGTAACGTAGACGCTAGTGTAATTAACCAAGGTATCGAACTTGGATTATCTTACGACTTTATACGATCTGAAGATGTTTCATTTTCTGGGTCTTTTAATATTTCGTTTAACGATAACGAAGTTCAAGATTTTGCTGGGGCTATTAACACTGGGGCTATTAACGGTCCTGGACTATCCGGAGCTTTCGCACAGCGTTTTGAGGCTGGACAATCTTTATTCTCATACTATATGGCAATATTTGAAGGCTTTGACGGTTCTGGTAATCCTATCTACACAGACATTAATGGTGATGGTGTAGGCGATCCAGACGTAGACAAAACTTTTGTAGGTGAAGATGCCTTACCGGATGTTACTGGTGGACTTTCTTTAAATCTTAAAGTGAAAAATTGGGATTTAAGCACCTTTTTAACTGGGCAATTTGGTTTTTCTGTGTATAACAACACAGCAAACTCATTCTTCAATGCGGGTCAGTTAGTTACGGCTCGTAATGTAACGCAAGATGTAGTAACTAGTGGTGAAGATGGAGGTGCTTCTACTGCAGTGTCTACAAGATTTTTAGAAGACGGTGATTTTGTTCGTCTTCAAAACGCAACTTTAGGATATAATGTCCCTGTAACTGGTGAAGGTCTTTTTAAGAGTCTTCGACTTTCTGTAACAGGACAGAATCTCTTTTTAATTACCGATTACAGCGGAATTGATCCTGAAGTTACCGTAGCAACAGGAACTCTTGGTTCTGGTGTACCAGCTAGAGGTATTGACTGGTCTGCATTCCCTAACCCTTTAACAGTTACCTTTGGGTTTAATGCATCATTTTAACAAAAAAAAAATTGAAAATCATGAAAAGAAGTATTTTAAAATTTTATGCGCTTGCGGCCTGCATTATGTTTGGCCTCAGTGCTTGTACAGATTTAGAAATTGAAGAGACCGACTCTATCATCAGTGTTGGGTTTCAAGGTATTGACGATCCTGCATCTGCTGTAGATCAGCTTTATCAACAGTTTTATGGAAACCTAAGTGACCAAGCAAACACTTTTGCGCTTCAGGAAGTTACTACAGATGCCCTACTAATCCCAACAAGAGGTGCGGATTGGGGTGATAACGGTAGATGGAGAAAACTACATCAGCATGAGTGGGGTCTTGAAGAAACCGATATCATTGGCCCATTTGACCAATGGAACGCGAATCAATTATTAGCTTCGCAAATTATGGATTCAAGAAGTGGTGCTTCTACGGAAGTTGCTGCGGAAGCTGCTTTCTTAAGAGCGTTCTCTATGTGGACTATTCTTGACCTTTTTGGGCAAGTTCCTTTTAGAGATACAGCATTACCTTCTACTGAGCTACCCGTAATTTTATCTGGTCAAGAAGCTGTAGATTTTATTATAGCAGATGTTGATGCAGCTATTGCTGGTTTACCTGTTATACCAGCTATGGATGGTGACAACCTTAACCGCGCAGGTAAGGCAGCGGCTAGAATGCTTAAGGCTAAAATCCTTTTAAATAAACACATTTACCTTAACCAGTTAACTGGTGGTGGTGCCACTCCTGATGCAGCAGACATGAATGATGTAGTTGCCTTAGTAGACGCTATAGAAGCAGATGGTTTTGCACTACAACAAGGCTATTTTGAAATCTTTGAGGAAACTCCAGATTCTGAAACCATTCTTTGGTTACAAGCTGATACAGGGAACAGAATTTTTAATACACTTCATTATAACTCTACTGGACTTAGAGGTGGGGGATGGAATGGTTTTAGTACCCTAGCAGAATTTTACGACCTTTTTGAAGGAGATCCCAATAACAATAGATCTGAGCTAGATTTAACCGCCTTAGATGGACAAGAAGAACGTAGAGGTGGTGTTCCTGCTAGTGGACTTCCATTTACTGGAAGACCAAATACGCTAGAATTAGATGGGTTTGAAAATGGTTCTAACGTAGGCTTTGGTTTCTTAATTGGGCAACAATACGCGCTTAACGGAGATCCTATTAACGATAGACCTGGTGCGCCGCTTCAATTCTCAAGAGATTTTGTTGATGGTACTGGAGCACCTAACCTTATTAATAACGATGAACAAACAGGTATTAGGGTAATTAAGTTTAATCCTAGATTTGGTGGTGCTGCAACACAGCACGGAATTTTATTCAGATTTGCAGATGCGTTCTTAATGAGAGCAGAAGCAATGTTCCGTATGGGTGGAGACCCAACTACTATGGTTAATGAGTTAAGAGTGCTTAGAGGAGCTACCCCTCTTGGTGCTGTATCAGAATCAGATATTGCTGATGAAAGAGCAAGAGAGTTGTACACAGAACGTTGGAGAAGACAAGACATGATCCGTTTTGGAGAATATCTTAGAGACTGGGAACTGAAAGGAAATGGCCAGGCTAACAATACTACAAGATTGTTATTCCCAATTCCGCTACCGCAATTATTAGCTAACCCTAATATGGTTCAAAACCCTGGGTACTAAGCTTTATGATATGTAAAAAGGCCGTTAGGAAATCCTAACGGCCTTTTTTTATTTCAGTATTTGCCATATCCCAACAAAAACAATACCTTAATACTTCACATATATTAGCGTATGTATACCATAGGGTACGATATAGGAAGTTCATCAATTAAAGCCGCACTAGTAGAAACCGTTTCTGGAAAACCGTTGGCAGTAATTAATGAGCCTAAAAAAGAAATGCCTATCATAGCGGTAAAAAATGGTTGGGCAGAGCAACACCCTAATGACTGGTGGCAGCATCTATGCAAGGCCACAAAAGTCCTATTACGGCAAACTGCCGTTTCCGCAGATCAGATTACTGGAATAGGAATTTCATATCAAATGCATGGTCTGGTTA
>CAZWVO010000173.1:0-5223 GCA_964637535.1 uncultured Flavobacteriaceae bacterium | reverse complement strand
GATCACCACCTTCTTCGGGTTGTTTTTTCTCTTCCTTCTTTTTATCACCATCTCCCTTCTTATTATCCTCTTTTTCCTGGTCTCCCTTATCACCTTGATCCTTTTTATCTTGGTCTCCTTCTTTGTCCTTGTCCTTATCTCCTTGATCTTTCTGATCTTTATTTTTCTCCTTCTCGTCCTTCTTGTCTTTATCTTTATCCTTGTCGTCCTTATTATTTTTATTGTTTTGCTGATCTTTTTTCAGCAATTCCTTGGCTAGGGCTAAATTGTACCTCGTTTCCTCATCTGTAGGATCGTTTCGTAAGGCTTCTTTATACGCTTCAACCGCTTTTTGATACTCTTTATTTTGCATAAAAACATTGCCCATATTATGAAATGCCTTGTGCTTTCCTGATTTGGAGCTGGCCAATTCTCCAGCTTGTTTATACCTTGTAAAAGCCTCTTCGTAGCCCTGTCTATTATAGTATGCATTACCTAGGTTGTACGGGGCAGCAGCGTTTTCAGAACTTTTAGAAATGGCCTTACGGTAGGCACCTTCCGCATCTATAAAATCATTTTCTGTCAATTCTTTATTAGCCTCCCAAGTTAGATCTTTAGAAGCCTGTAGGGCTTTCTTTTTCGCTTTAATGACGTCGTTTTCCTGAGCAAAGCAAATGCACGCAGAAAGCAGCAAGAATAGCGTAATTTTTATCTTAGGTAGTCTCATGGTCTATTTTCATTAAATAAATTCAACTTTTTAAGCCATTTCGTTTTTCGATCTAGAACAAACACATCCAAAAATAAAAAGAAGAGTGCAATTCCTAAAAACCATTGAAAACGATCTTTGTATTCTGAAAATTGTTTGGCCTCAAACTCCTTTTTATCCATTTGGTTAAGCTCGTCCTTAATAATAGAAACGGCTTTGTCTGTATCCGAACCATCAATGTAAATTCCATTTCCATCATTAGCGATATCTTCTAAAATTTCTAAGTTAAGCTTAGTAATCACAGTCTCGCCCTGAGAATCTTTTTTAAAGTGTTCTACCACTCCATTACGTTTAATAGGAATAGGACCGCCTTTCGTTTTTCCTACACCAATGGTGAAGATACGTATTCCTTCTTTTAAGGCATTGTCTACAGCATCTAAGGTAGCACTGCCAGAATGATCTTCCCCGTCAGATATAATAAAAAGTACTCTATTGGTCTGTTCAGCATCATCGTAATAGGTAGTGGCCAATTCAATAGCTTCATTAATTGCAGTTCCTTGTGAAGAAAGCATATCTGTATTCATACTTTGCAAAAACATTTTAGCTGCGCCATAATCCGTAGTAATCGGTAATTGTGGATATGCTTGTGCTGCATAGGCAATAATACCTACTCTATCACTAGCCAATTGATTTACAATTTCAGAAACCAAACGCTTTGATTTTTCTAACCGATTAGGGGCAATATCTTCCGCCAACATACTCTTAGATACATCTACTGCAAAAACAACATCTACTCCTTCTCTTTTTACTTTTTCTAACTTGGTTCCAATTTTAGGATTGACTAATCCAAGCGTTAAAAACGATAAGCCCAAAACCAACAGTATCAATTTTAGCGTTCCTTTGAAGCTAGATTTTGTTGGGGTAAGTTTTTGAAGCAAGCCAGTAGCTGCAAATCGAAGTTGTACTTTTCGTTTCCAGAACTGCAGGAGAATAAAAAACACGATCAGCACCGGAATGATGAGCAAGAGATAAAAATATCGCTTTTCGTCAAATAATATTTCGTCTAACAGATTCACTTTTTTTGCGTTACTTTTTAGGCTTAAATAAAACTTCTAAACAGCGTGTTTCTCAACACCCATTCTACCAGTAGTAGACCTCCTGCGAGGAGTATCCATAATCGATATTTTTCCTCATATCTATAATATTTAAATTCTTCTACTTCCGTTTTTTCCAACTTGTTTATCTCGTCATAAATAGCTTCGAGTTTCCGATTATTTTCTGCTCTAAAATATTTTCCTCCACTAATTTGCGCTATTTCTTTGAGCAATTTTTCATCAATTTCTACCTTTCTCATCCCATACCTAAAAGAACCATCGGCCTTATACGCCACAGGAGATAAGGCATTGCCATTGGTTCCCAAACCTATGGTATAGGTTTTTATATCAAACTCTACCGCAAGGTCAGCTGCCGTTTTGGGTTCTATAAAACCAGCATTGTTCACACCGTCGGTTAAGAGAATAATCACTTTACTAATAGCCTTACTTTCTTTAAGCCTATTTACGGATGTAGCCAAGCCCATTCCAATGGCAGTACCATCGTTAAGCTGCCCATAGGTAATATCTCTAAGCGCTCCTAAAACGATACTTTTATCACTTGTAATAGGGGTTTTGGTGTAACTTTCACCGGCGTAAGCCACTAAACCAATTCTGTCACTAGGGCGCCCTTTAATAAAGTCTCCAGCAACTTCTTTAAGCGCTGTTAATCTGTTTGGCTTTAGATCTCTTGCTAGCATACTTGATGAGACATCTATTGCCATTACAATATCTATTCCCTTAGTGGTTTTTGTTCGGGTAGAAATATCTTCTGTTTGTGGTCTGGCCAGAGCAGTAATAATACCAGCTAGTGCTAATAACCTTAATACAAATAATAAAGGTTTTAGTTTTGGTAGCATACCAGACACCCCAAACCCTTTAACACTAGAAATCCGTAACGAAGCCGTTTCTTCTTTGCGTTTAAAAAAATACCATAGCAAGGCCACCGGAAGCAATAAATACAACCAGAAAAACTGTGGATTTGCGAATTCGATGTTTTCTAGCATTTTAAGACTTTTCTTTAAAAGTAATGGACTTTATTGCACGTTCTATTATAGGTTCTGCATAGATGTCATCACCTTGATATACAAAGAGCGCAAGGTAGCAGGTTTGATTGTCTAGAATGTAATAAAACTGATAGTTATGCTCTAGTTTTTCTCCTGTTAATTCACTTTGGGCTACAAATTTACCGTAGACCTTTAAGGTTTCTTTTTCTCCAACAACTAAATTGTCATCTTTAACAATAAGGTTTTTAGCGCCTCGTTTTTCCAATTCTTTAATAGATTGATCCGAAACATAGGCTAAAAATTTGCCCGCTACCTCCTCTTCAGAGGGGTCTTCTCCTAAGACTCCTGATAGCGCAAGTTCCTTTACAGCATCTCCAATAGGAACCGCATTTACCGCTATGTAAAAATGATCTAGCATGCTACCGTAAACAAAGGAATCTGTAGCACTTAAGCCACCTTTAGGTTCCTGAGTAGCGGTAATGGAATCGTTTTGAGGTAATTTTTTACGGAGCAAAACCTTAGGGGTAGTTATGTACATTGGCGGATACCCATAGCCACTAGAGACCCATTCCCCATCCAATAATTCTTTGGTTGGGTGCCCTATTACCCTATCTTTTACATAACTATACCCGTAATGCGCAATTGCAGCTCCACCAGAGATAAGCAGCACACCTGCAAATACGGCAATAGCAATATATATTCTCTTGCGTTGCTTTTTCTTTTCTAAGGCTAGTCTGTACTCTTCTTGTTGTAGCAGCTCCTCTTCTGTAGGTTCTGGGATTGCCTCTTTGGTTTTAATAACAATTTGTTCAATTGATTTTCTATCCGCTTCCGCAACATTAGAATCTGGTTTAGATTTGGCAAATTTGACTAAATCTGCGGTTTGTAAGATTCGTTTAAACTGCGCTAGGGTATCCTTTTCTAACTCTAAATTTCCTGAGTCGGTAAGCATTTCTAGCTTCTCCATTAACTCATCCGTGGTACTTTCCATAGCAGAAACATTCACATCTTCTTCTAAGTACAAACGTACAATATCGGTAAGTTCAGAATAGTATTTTTTATACTCGTCTTGGATAATATATCTGGAATTCTCTAAACGCTTTAACTCCATTAGTGCTCTATCATATGCCGGCAATAGCGCCTCTTTTTCCTCTTCAGCAAGTGGTTTTTTTCGAAGCAAGAACCAATAGAGTAAAAACGCTAATAGGAAGATGCCTAGCACCATGCCCAATACCATTAACCAAAACGTAGAGTTGCGTTTTTCTACCTGAAGCAAAGGTTTAATGTCAAACATTTTTTGCTTTAAAGTATCCACAGGAACAGTGGCAACATTAACCCTAATAGAGTCTGTAAAGAACGGTTTTTCATTAATGGCAATGCGCTGTCTTGGAATTACGTATACTCCGCTGTCAAATTGCGTAAGCGCATAGGTTTTTTGTAATGTTACCCGATCTTGTTTTCTGGTGGTATCTGTAGCAAAGGCTTCTACGGTTTCTAATGGCGAAAAAGTTTGTCCCTCTGGGAAAAAAACCAAATCCGTAGAGTCTGTTTCCACGGTAATTTGATATTGAATTTGCTCTCCAATTTTAATAAAGGTAGTATCAATTTTAGCGCTTACTTTAGGGGTGGTTTGCGCATACCCCTGAAGCCCGATAGCTAAAAACATAAAAAGCATGGTACATCGCTTTACGAGCGACAGACATTCCTTTCTAGAAAATTCTTTTTGCCTCATTTATAGTTACCCTCTTCGTTTAAAATAACCCAATAGTTTTTTAACGTAGCTTTCATCTACTCTACAACTCAATACACCACAACCCGATTTTGTAAATGTTTCCTGAAAATACTGTGTACATTCCCTATGATAGTTTTCATAGGCTTGTCTTACCTTTTTAGACTGCGTATTTACCAGTTGTAGTGCCCCGGTTTCTGCATCTTGCATTTGTACCATACCAAGATTGGGGATACTAGTTTCTCTATGGTCATATACTCTAATGCCCGTAACATCGTGTTTATTTCCAGTGATCTTCAAGGTACGTTCGTAATCTTCTGCGATGAAATCTGAAAGCACAAAAACAATGGCTTTCTTTTTCATTACATTAGTGAGATATTTCAGTGCTTCTGCAACGTCAGTACTTTGACTTGAAGGTGTAAATTCTAGAAGTTCTCTAATAATTCTTAAAACATGGCTCTTTCCTTTTTTGGGAGGGATAAAAAGCTCTACCTCATCAGAAAACAGAATAAGACCAACTTTATCATTGTTTTGAAGTGCCGAAAAAGCTAAGGTGGCCGATATTTCAGTGATGATTTCTTTTTTAAACTGATTTACAGTTCCAAAAAGCTCAGAGCCACTTACATCAACCATAAGCATCATGGTGAGTTCTCGCTCTTCCTCAAATACTTTTACATAAGGTTCATTGTAGCGGGCGGTAACGTTCCAATC
>CAZWVO010000172.1:0-5280 GCA_964637535.1 uncultured Flavobacteriaceae bacterium | reverse complement strand
GCCCATGTTTAACCTGGCTTCTGGTATTTCTTTATTACTGTTTTATGCCTTTGCGTTGCAGTGCATGAGTACACTTGCCATAGTTAAACGGGAAACCAACAGTTGGAAATGGCCCCTAATGCAACTGGTTTTTATGAGCGGTTTTGCTTATCTTGTAGCACTAGTAGCATATCAAATATTAAAATAATCACATGCAGTATATACAACCCATTCTAGTCTATGTAATATTGGCCATTGCTGTAGGTTATTTACTTAAGAAGTTTTTTCTTCCCAAATCATTTTTTGCTACAAAAAAGACCAAACAAAATGGCTGTGGTCAGGAAGACTGCGGATGTCACTAATAGGGCTTTTTTTACACGAACTCACTTATAAAATGATAGCCAAGTAACGCCCAACCTATCACCAATAATAGTCCGCCTAATGGTGTTATTGGCCCCAAAAATCTTAATTTTTTTCCCTTAGATGCACTTAAGGTAAGTCCATATATACTAAAAGAAAACAGTAATGTGCCAATACTAAAACAATAGGCAATATACTGCTCCAACCCTGTATTAAAGCTAAAATTATAGCCTAAAACCACCAACAAAATTGCATGATACATTTGGTATTTTATACCTGTTTCAAAACTTTTCATCTGGTCTGGGGAAAAAATTTTCTTTAAGGCGTGCGCTCCAAAAGCTCCAAAAATAACTGCTAACATACCGTATAATGCTCCTATAAAAGGGACCCACAAAATCATATTCTAAGTTTAACTCAAATATAAGTTATATGCGCTTCCAAAAAATAGAACGTTAAGGGTATTGGTAGCTAGAGCTGTCCGCAATAGGATATTTCTGAGTTAAATATACTGGTGAGGTAGTAAACAAGCGTTTTACCTGTTCGCCCCAATCTCTAGCAATTTCAAAATAACTGGTATTGGTTACCGCCATAATTTCGTTACAATCTTTACAGGTATGCTTGTATTCCAAAAAATGATGCGCAAATTCGTGAAAAGCCACCACTCTTAACATTTCAGGATCTAACATGGCTACCCAATTAATGAGAATATGTTCAATTTCTCCTGTTTTATTGCGTGAAACCATTCCCAAAACGGTATTACCTTCTTCTAAAGGAAGCGTATTGGAAATATCAATAGATTTTAATTGAAATAGTTTCTCGTGATAATCTATGTTGTAGGCTTTACAACTTTCCAGAAATTCATTTAGCAAAGGCTGTAAACGCCCGTCAATGGCTACACTATCTTGTGCACGAAGGCCAAGAAAAGTAACTGCCATAAAAAGTGTAGACAAGAAAATGTACTTTCTCATGAGGGTCAAGTTTTTGGTTAAAGTTTGGGTCTGGTCAACGCGTTTTGAAAGGTGGTTAAACTCTCGCGTTATTACTTTAAAAATAACGAAAAAATTCTTATTTTATTTCTAACTAATTGAAATTTAACATTTTATAAGGAAAATAAATTCCCCTTTAGCACTAAAAGAATCTCTTTTAATCTTTGCTTTTAGCCGTTGCATGTACACCTTAAATCCAAGGTGTTAAAATCGAAATCTGGGTTGATATCCCCGTCTTTTTTAAATACTTTCACATAACGTATTATATACCTTATAACCCTATGAAACGATCTACTACATTTGCATTAATTTTTCTTCCTTTTGTACTATTTGCACAAGGCACACAGCTACTAAGACAGCCTACAATTTCTGATACCGAAATTGTTTTTGTGTATGCAAATGACCTTTGGAAATCTTCAATTAATGGTGGTGGTGCTACACGACTAACGAGTAATCAAGGTTACGAGTTTTCGCCCCATTTTTCTCCAGATGGAAGTACTATCGCTTTTAGCTTAGAGATTAATGGTAATACCGATATATACTTGCTTGCTGCCGAAGGAGGAGAACCAACCCGACTTACTTGGCACCCTTCTGCTGATGTAGTCCAAGGATGGACACCAAACGGAGAAATTCTTTTTAGATCGTCTAGAAAGGCAAGACCCACACAAACCAATAAATTCTATACCGTATCTACTAAGGGAGGGTTACCTAAGGCTTTAGATATTCCTAGAGCTGCCTTCGGAGAAGTTTCCTCGGATGGAAAACATATTGCCTATACCCCTATTACCTCTTGGGATTCAGAATGGAGAAACTACCGTGGAGGGCAAGCCATGCCTATTTGGATAGTTGACATGGAAACCAAAGAACTCACCACCACATCCCAACCAACTGCAGAACGGCATTTAGATCCGATATGGCATAACGGAAAAGTATTTTTCCTCTCTGAGCGCGATTATGCGAGCAACATTTGGTCTTATGACCCTGCTACCAAAAAAGAAGAACAACATACCTTTCATAAAAAATTTGATGTTAAAAGCTTAGATGCGCATGGTAATTATATTAGCTATGAACAAGGCGGTTACCTACACCTCTTAAACACCAGCACTAACAAAACCAAGCAATTGGATATTGTCGTAAAGGGAGATATGAATTTTGCTACGCTGCGCTGGGAAAACGTAGAAGCCCGTTCACTAAGAAACCCTCAACTTTCACCAGAGGGAAAACGAGTGCTCTTTGAATACCGAGGCGAAATATTTAGCCTTCCTAAAGAAAAAGGTAGCTGGCGCAATTTAACAAACACCCCGGGGGTGGCAGACCGCTCGCCAGTGTGGTCGCCAAAGGGAGATAAAATAGCTTGGTTTTCTGATGCCACCGGAGAGTACGCATTGACAATTGCAGATCAACAAGGCCTTAATCCAAAAACCTATGAACTTCCAGAACCTACTTTTTACTTTAGGCCTGCTTGGTCTCCTAATGGAGAACACATAGCCTATTCTGATACCCATTACAATATCTGGGTCTTACATCTTAGTACAGGAATAACAGAGAAAGTTGGCACAGATAGTTATGCACATCCGAATAGAACCATGCATCCTGTTTGGTCTCCAGACAGTCAGTGGATTGCTTTTTCCAAACAACTCAATAGTCATTTTAAAGCCCTTTTTGCGTACAACATAACGACAAAATCGACCCTTCAAATTACAGATGGCATGGCAGATGCTATTAGCCCCATTTGGGATGAAAGCGGATCATATCTCTACTTTTTGGCAAGTACAGATTATGGCCTGCAATCTGGCTGGTTGGATATGAGCTCTTATGACCCACAAACTACACGTAGTTTGTACGCTGTAGTGCTTTCTTCATCGGGAAAATCGCCAACCCTACCGCAATCCGATGAAGCTACCGTAACCCGTGAACAAAATAAAGAAAAGGATAAAAAAGATTCGAAAAGCAAGGACAGTAAAGCCGCTAAATCCGTTAAGGTAGTACTAGACGCTCAGGGCATTCAGGACAGAATTGTTGCGCTCCCCCTGCCCGCACGCAATTATGTAGCACTAGTAGCAGCGCCAGAAAATTTTGTGTTTGTAGCAGAAGCCATACCAAATGAACCCAATGTTAGCTTACACACCTATGATGTAAAAAAGGGCAAAGCCGAGGTATTTGCAAAAAACATGGCTAATATGACGGTTTCTATGGATCGAAAAAAAATCTTGTTTCAACAAAACGGAGGCTGGAAAATTGTGAGTACTTCTAAAAAACCTAGCAAGGATGACATTCCATTGGCAATGAATATAAAAATGCAGGTAGATCCTACCAAAGAGTATCATCAGATCTTTAAAGAAGGCTGGCGTTATATGCGCGATTTTTTATACGTAGACAATGTACATGGGGCGCCTTGGGATGAGGTTTATTCCTGGTATGCCCCTTGGATAGATCATGTAAGACACAGAACAGATCTCAATTATGTAGTAGATATTATGAGTGGCGAAGTTGCTATTGGACATTCGTATGTTTATGGAGGAGACTTTCCCGATGATTCCTTTACCAATACAGGCCTATTAGGGTGTGATTTTGAACTAAACAACGGTGCTTATCAAATTACCAAAATATATACTGGAGAGCGTTGGAATCCAGAGCTACAGGCTCCCTTAGCACTTCCTGGACTGGAAGTAAAGGAAGGAGATTATCTTGTTTCCATTAACGGGAAAGCCTTGAGTGCATCCACTAACCCTTATAGCCTATTAGAGCAAACCGCCGGGAGAGAAATTAGCTTAACCCTAAGCAACAATGCAAACCAAAGTAACCCAAGAACTATTTTGGTAAAACCTGTTAGGAGCGAATCTAACCTTAGAACCTTTGATTGGATTGAGGGAAATAGAAGAAAAGTAGAAACCCTCTCTAATGGGAAGTTAGCTTATGTTTATGTTCCAAACACTGGAGGTCGTGGTTTTCAATATTTTAATCGCTACTATTTCTCACAACAAGATAAAAAGGGAGTCATTATAGACGAACGTAATAATGGAGGTGGCTCTGCCGCAGAT
Organism: uncultured Flavobacteriaceae bacterium; assembly: GCA_964637535.1. GTDB lineage: Bacteria > Bacteroidota > Bacteroidia > Flavobacteriales > Flavobacteriaceae > CANMSI01. Next base: position 914 of record CAZWVO010000172.1, on the reverse strand, counting down.
TACATGATTGATGTAATGTCTAGAGAATTATTTGGCTACTTTAACAGTAAGACCAGCAGTAACCGACCATGGACCACACCCATTGCAGGAATATGGGGGCCTAAAGTGATGTTGATTAACGAGCGTGCTGGTTCTGGTGGAGACTTATTACCTTATATGTTTAAAACTAAGAAAATAGGACCTTTAGTAGGCACACGTACTTGGGGTGGCTTAGTAGGTACTTGGGATACCCCAAATTTTATTGATGGAGGCGTTATGATAGCCCCTAGAGGTGGATTTTTTGATGCCGATGGCAACTGGGCTGTAGAAGGAGAAGGAGTTGCTCCTGACATTACTGTTATTCAGGAACCTAAGGCAGTTTTATCTGGGAAAGACCCGCAATTAGAAAGAGGTGTACAAGAAGCGCTTAAATTATTAGAAACAGAAGAATTTGAACTTAAACCAGAGCCTGCTGCACCAGTACGATGGAAAAGACCTGCTGGATTTAAAAAGGAATAAATACACTATTTTATAGCTACTGTAATGTGTTGATCTCCTTTAAGATCTATAGCGCATTCTTTAAAAGGTGGTGGACCAAAAGTTTTCATCTTAGCATTGGAAAAACCGACATCCTCTTTAGGGATGCCTACCCAATTGGTATCTAACTCTTGGTTTCCGTTTTCGTCATGAAATACAGCAAGGGCATAGGTTCCTGCCGGGATATCTTTAATAGTAACAGAAGTTTCTCCTTTTTGAGCGGCTACCGAATCTTTCATATACACCTTATCAAATTTTAAAAAAGCCTTATCGGTATCGTATAAAGCTACACATACGCTCCCGTTAGAAGAAGCTACATCTTGTACTTCTACAGTAAGGTTGTGTTGAGCAATACTACATAAAGGAAAAAGAATAAAAAGGAAAAATAAGGATCTCAT
>CAZWVO010000171.1:0-5313 GCA_964637535.1 uncultured Flavobacteriaceae bacterium | reverse complement strand
CTCCTATTACCTTAATTTCGGGGACTTGCTGCAATAGCCTGGAAATAAAATTCCGAGCCAAGGGTTCATCATCAATTATCAAAACCGAAATCTTCATACAATCTTGTTACCTAATACAATTGGATCTCGCGCAATGTAAATAAAATTTGGTAACGCCAAATATTTAGATAAGATGGAATCCAATCACATAACCATTCACAGCACTATTAAGGTTATTCACATCAAAAAAAACCACTTATACTTCATGGCAAAAAAATGAGTTGTCGCATTTCCTATTTTTAGCGCTAACAATCATAACCCATTTAAAAATGAAAACTGTAAAAACAGTATTATCCTTTATACTATTGGGCCTTGTGTTAAACGCTTGCGGAAGTGACGATAGCCAAGAAGAGGAGGAACAAATTGAAGAAACAACCCTAGAAGGGGAATATAGAGGAAGCTGGACTTCGGTTACCGAAACCACTTCTTTTACTGGCGTTCCTGTTTCTGCTCGGTTTGCATTTGCAAGTAATAGCGAAACTAGGTTGTTAGGGGAGTTCTTTATTAGTTCCAACTTTACTTCTTGTTGCGAGAGTGGGCCAAATGACGGTTCCCTTACCATGGAAATAGACGGTGCTACAATCACATCTTTTAGATACAACGATATTATCCCGAATTGCGGAGGAACGTTTAATGGTACGGGTACCATATCCTCATCTGAAGTACTAGAAATAGCGTTTACTGGAAATGACTGTGATGGTAATCATGTGGGCACCATTACATTGTCCAAAATATAACCCGATTACCTCCCCACGTGTATTAAGGCGTCTCCTCTATTTACCACAGCTTGGTGGTTAATGCAAAAAATATGCCCGTCATAAGGTGCTTTAATGGGTTTGTTTCGCTTGGCGTAAGTGTCCGTTACCAAACCCAGAATAGCATCTTTTTTAATGGCACTGCCGTTGGTTACTTTTGGTATAAACATTCCTGCTGTTGGGGCTCTTAACCACTTTCTTTCTTCTAAATGCACCGTTTTAGAGCGTTCTACGTATTCCGGAGCTATCGTCTTAACCATACCTAGGTGCTTCAAAATATTTAGAATTCCTTGCATTCCTTCAAGAAGGGCATAGTCATCAAACCGCATGCTTTCTCCTGCCTCATAAACAATGGTAGGTTTTCCCATTTTAAACGCAGCGTTTCTAAAAGATCCTTTTATCAGTTTAGACGAAAACGAAAAAGGAGCATTAAAAACTTCTGCCAATTCCTTGCTTTGCGCATCTTCAAGTGTATAACGTACTTGTGGAAAGTTATTCCTTTGACCTCCTCCTGTATGTAAATCTATTCCAAAATCAATTTGCGGTAATATTTCTGTTCTATTATGGTACGCAATTCTGCTAGCCATAGAACCTGTTTTAGTGCCTGGGAAGCTACGGTTAACATCCTTCCCATCGGGTACATCTCGCGAAAAATGAATAAATCCAAAGACATTGAGCAGTGGCACTACTATAACCGCCCCTTTGTCAATACTAAATCGCTTTTCAGCAAGCATTCTTCTTACGATCTCAATGCCGTTTATTTCATCTCCATGTAAGCCTGCCTGTACCAATAAGGTAGGTCCAGGTTTTTCTGCATTAAATACATAAATAGGAATATCAATTAGTGTTCCTGTTGGCAGCCGATCTATGTTAATATGCAGAAGTTTTTCTTCTCCTGGATGAACACTCTTGCCTTTTATTGAAATTGACTTATTTTCTTTTTCGACGTCCATTTTTTTCGACATATAAAATAATTTCTCTTGCTATATTTACTCCTGTTGCTCCCTCTATTCCCTGTAGCCCTGGAGAAGCGTTTACTTCTATAAGCAAAGGGCCTTTTTTAGACCGAATAAGATCTACCCCTGCCACCCCAAGGCCCAAATATTTTACTGCATTTAACGCAATATATTTTTCTTTACCAGTAGGTTCTATCATCTCAGCATGACCTCCTCTATGCACATTAGATCTAAATTCTCCTACCTCACTGGTTCGTTTCATACTGGCTACAACCTTGTTTCCTACTACAAAAATTCTAATATCTTCTCCATTAGATTCCTCAATAAAACGTTGAATAAGAATACTGGCGTCCATTTTATAAAAAGTATCTATTATGGACTTTGCAGATTTTGTGCTTTCCGCCAAAATTACCCCCAACCCTTGGGTGCCTTCCTGTAATTTTATAATTACTGGAGCACCTCCTAATAAGCTTATTTGTTCTTCAATATTATTTGCGTTAATAGAAAAAACAGTTTCTGGAATAGGAATCCCTTTTCTGGCCATAATCTGAAGCGTTCTTACCTTATTTCTGGCGCGCGTAATACTTAAAGAACGGGCTGTGCTAAAAACCCCATTCATTTCAAACTGTTTTACAATAGCTGCTCCGTGCCGGGTTACTTTAGCACCAATTCTAGGAATAATAGCTTCAAAATCATCGATTACATTTTCATCGTGCCAATATACTTGTGGCTTTCCGGCACCAAGTTTTACAGAGCATTTCGTATGATCTATCACCGCAATCCGATGTCCCATTTTTTCTGCTTCTTCGGCAATACGTTTTGTAGAATACACATTTCTGCTTACCGATAGTAGTCCAATATCCATTTAAAATCTAGGTTAGTGTGTGCAATTGGGTATGTAATATCGGGAAAAATTACAATACGGCTCATTGTAGCATTATATTTTACTACTCTTGCATTGGTGAGAATTCTTAAAAAGGACGCTTATCTGCCTTAACTCCATAAAGCTTTGCATATGCAGTAGGAAGGTCAAGTATCTTTAAAAGATTAGTTTATAACTCGTCTAAATACCCTAACTAAACACAATAAAATTTGTAAATTACTTTACGTTCATTACATTTGATAACAAAATAACTACCAATGAGCGGATTGATCAAATCATCTATCGCCAGAAAAGTAGTCATGGCACTCTCTGGCCTTTTTCTGGTTTTCTTTCTAGGACAACATTTTACCATCAACATCACTTCTGTAATTGCACCTGACACTTTTAATACTTGGTCTCATTTTATGGGATATAACCCTTTGGTGCAATATGTATTGCAACCCATATTAATAACAGGGGTTATTGTTCACTTTGTGATGGGCTTTGTTCTTGAGCTAAAAAATAATAGTGCCAGAAAAGTAAAGTATGTAAAATATAAAGGAAGTGCTAACGCCCCTTGGGTATCCCGAAATATGATTATTTCTGGCTTGGTTATTCTTGCCTTTCTTGGACTTCATTTCTATGATTTTTGGATTCATGAATTGAATTACAAATACGTGGAAGTAAGTGTAGAAAACCCAACGCGTTATTACGCGGAAACGGTTGAAAAGTTTGCTCCATTTTGGAGAACAGCATTATATGTGGTTTCCTTTCTATTATTGTCTTTACACTTATGGCATGGATTTGCCTCATCTTTTCAAAGTATGGGCGTAAACAATAAGTACAGCAGCATCCTCAAAATGTTCACCAAAACATATGCAATAGTAATTCCTTTAGGTTTTGCTTTCATTGCAATATACCATTACCTTAATCCAATAGCGCATTAATTATGGCAGTATTAGATTCAAAAGCTCCTAGTGGTCCTTTGTCCGCAAAATGGACAAAGCACAAAAATGAAATAAACCTTGTTAACCCGGCAAACAAACGTAACATTGATGTTATTGTTGTAGGTACCGGCCTAGCAGGTGGCTCTGCTGCAGCAACCCTTGCAGAACTGGGCTATAATGTAAAAACTTTTTGTTATCAAGATTCTCCCCGACGTGCCCACTCTATTGCGGCACAAGGAGGAATAAATGCTGCAAAAAATTACCAAGGAGATGGGGATAGTAACTACCGTTTATTTTACGATACTGTAAAAGGTGGAGATTACCGCTCTAGAGAAGCCAATGTGTACCGATTAGCAGAGGTTTCCAGTAATATTATTGATCAATGTGTAGCACAAGGTGTTCCCTTTGCTCGAGAATATGGAGGGTTGTTAGACAACCGCTCTTTTGGAGGGGTACTTGTGTCTAGAACGTTCTACGCTAAAGGGCAAACTGGACAACAATTGTTATTAGGTGCCTACGCGGCCATGAACCGCCAAATAAATAGAGGTAAAATAGTTCCTCACAACCGCCATGAGATGTTGGATCTTGTTTTAATAGATGGTAAGGCTAGAGGAATTATAGCAAGAAACCTAGTAACGGGAGAAATTGAACGTCATGGTGCACATGCTGTAGTCTTAGCGTCTGGTGGTTACGGAAATGTATTTTTCCTTTCTACGAATGCTATGGGAAGCAATGTAATGGCAGCTTGGAGAGCGCACAGAAGAGGTGCTTTTTTTGCCAACCCTTGTTTTACACAAATACATCCTACCTGTATTCCTGTTTCGGGAGACCACCAATCTAAACTGACACTAATGTCAGAATCTTTACGAAACGATGGGCGGATATGGGTGCCTAAGCGTCTGGAAGATGCAAAGGCCATTCAAGAGGGTAGTCTCAAGCCGCTACAGTTAAAAGAGGAGGATAGGGATTATTACCTAGAACGAAGGTATCCAGCCTTTGGTAACTTGGTGCCGCGCGATGTAGCTTCAAGAGCTGCAAAAGAGCGTTGCGATGCTGGTTTTGGTGTAAATAAAACAGGAGAGGCCGTATTTCTGGATTTCGATTCTGCAATTATGCGTTATGGGAAAGAAAAAGCATTGACATCTGGTCTTAAAGATCCCGATAAAAATACCATTAGAATGCTTGGAGAAGAGGTTATAGAGGCTAAGTATGGTAACCTTTTTCAGATGTATGAAAAAATTGTAGATGAAAACCCTTATAAAACGCCCATGAAAATATACCCAGCTGTACATTATACAATGGGTGGACTTTGGGTAGATTACAACTTACAAACTACAATTCCGGGCTGCTATGCCGGTGGAGAAGCTAACTTTAGTGATCATGGTGCCAATCGTTTAGGTGCTTCTGCACTTATGCAGGGCCTTGCAGACGGTTATTTTGTATTGCCTTATACTATTGGTGATTATCTATCTAACGATATTAGAACGGGGGCTATATCCACAGATGGGCCTGAGTTTGATGCTGCTGAAAAAGAGGTTAGAGATCGCATTGAAAAACTAATGAATGGTAAAGGCGAGCATTCTGTTGATTATTACCACAAGAAATTGGGTAAAATTATGTGGAACAAATGCGGAATGTCTAGAAATGCCAAAGATTTAGAAGATGCCATTAATGAAATTGCTGCATTACGAGCAGATTTCTGGGAAAATGTAAGAGTACCAGGAACTGCAAACGATAAAAATCAGGAGTTAGAA
>CAZWVO010000170.1:0-5320 GCA_964637535.1 uncultured Flavobacteriaceae bacterium | reverse complement strand
TTATTGAACTCCTCGTAATTGTAAAAATGAGTTTGCAAATATTCCCGTATATTAACTTCATCTACTGGTTCTACCTCACTTAATAATAAAGGAGCAACAGCCACAATGTCATTGTTATCATCCTCGCTACAAGACCATAGTAATGGCGCTACAACAAGAATGAAAAGTAATTTTCTAAAATGCATCAATTTTCTTTTTAAGCTTGCAAGATACAATTTTCCCCTATTTTTGCAGATGACCTTAACAAAGATTTTGTATAGATTATGCGTATAGACAAATACCTTTGGAGCACACGCTACTTCAAAACCCGAAATATGGGTACAGAAGCATGTAAAAAAGGACATGTTAAAATTAATGACAAGACCGTAAAACCTTCTAGAGAGGTGTACCCTATGGATGAAGTTAAGGTGCGCAAAAATCAGATCTGGTATGAGTTTACTGTATTGGATATTCCTGAAAGCAGAGTTGGTGCTAAATTGGTAGCTATATATCGGAAAGACACTACTCCGGCTACTGCGCATGAACATACGGAGCTGTTACATTACGCTAAGGATTACTATCGTAAGAAAGGCATGGGAAGACCTACCAAAAAAGACAGGAGAGAGATCGACGATTACTTAGATACAGCTAAACCCGAAGTAGATGAAAAATCAGAGGAAACTAAGGGTACTTCGGATCAAGAACAAAAATCGTAATCCTAATAGCTATGGAATTGGATAAGGCGTTTTGGGAAAAAAAATATACTTCTGGGGCACTTGGATGGGATATTGGTTACCCCTCGCCTCCCCTAAAAACCTATATTGATCAGTTGACCAATAAAAACCTTAAAATTTTAATTCCTGGTGCAGGCAAAGGTTACGAGGTACAGTATTTATTTGAACAGGGGTTTCGCAATATTTATGTGGTTGATATTGCTAATCAACCCCTACTCCATATTAAAAAACAGTTACCTCTTTTTCCAAATGAACAGCTTATTGAAGGCAATTTTTTTAATCTTTCACTTTCCCATTTTGATCTTGTCTTAGAACAGACTTTTTTTTGTGCATTACCCCCAACGCTGCGTTCTTCGTATGTTGCGCAAATGGCTTCCTTGCTAAAGCCACAGGGAAAATTAGTTGGATTGTTTTTTGATTTTCCCTTAACTACAGAAGGGCCTCCATTTGGAGGTAGTAAAGCTGAATATACAACACTTTTTACATCTCATTTTGACATAAAATTATTGGAAAGAGCGCACAATTCTATTAAACCCAGAGCGGGTAAGGAACTGTTTTTTATCTTTGAATCTAAATCTAGGGAATAATGCAAAACAAAATTCTTTCGCATCAGCAAATTCAACACAAGATTAAACGTATTGCCTATCAAATCTACGAAACTAATGTAGATGCCTCTAAAATTGTAGTGGCAGGAATAGAGGGTGGCGGGTTGTTGTTTGCTAAGAAGATTGGCGCTGTTCTAAAAAAAATTACTGAAGCAGAGATTGTATTGTGTAAAGTAAGCATGGATAAAAAAAATCCGGTTAAAAGTGGGGTACAGACCTCTATTGCTGAGGAAGACTATAAGAACGCTTCTGTGGTTTTGGTGGACGATGTTTTAAACTCGGGCACTACGCTTATTTATGCGGTACACCATTTCTTAAAAGTTCCTTTAAAACAGCTAAAAACGGCGGTATTGGTGAACCGAAATCATAAAAAGTATCCGGTAAAAGCAGATTACAAGGGTATTTCCTTATCTACTTCTTTACAAGACCATGTAGCAGTACGCTTTAAGACACGTGATGATGCTGTCTTTTTAGACTAGCTTTTCACTAATTTCAGCCACCAAAGCAGCTGGAGCAGCTGTATCGCAAGCTATAGTATAGGTAGCTTTATTATAAAATTGACTCCGTTCAAACAAATGTTTACCAAAAAATTCTGGTAAATCTTCATCGGCAATCTTGGCAATTAAGGGCCTGTCTTTCTTTTCCTTTCCCAGGCGTTTTACCAGCTCTCCAATACTTACCCGTAAATAAAAAACCTTGGAAGTATGTGTTAAAATAAGATCCATATTATTGCTGTAACAGGGTGTTCCACCCCCTGTAGCTATGACAAAATGATCTTCATTCTCCAATATGCTTTTTAGCGCTAAGTGCTCTTGCTTTCTAAAATATATTTCCCCTTTAGAAGCAAAGAGTTCTGAAATGGTATTTCCAGTTTGCGTTTCAATGTACGTATCTAAATCTATAAAAGAAGTAGAAAGCTGTTTCGCCAATAGTTTTCCTATGGTAGATTTACCGCTTCCCATATACCCTACTAAGACTATTTTCATGCGTTGTTTTTTAGTAAAAATGGAGGTTTTAAAGAGGATCACAAAGAAAACGTAAATTTCTGTAAAAATCGTGTTGCAAAATAGATAATTGATCTTATATTTGCACCCGCTAACAAACCCATATGGGTGTTCTTAGTTTATATTTTTACTGATTAATGACCTGGTAGCTCAGTTGGTAGAGCATCTCCCTTTTAAGGAGAGGGTCCTGGGTTCGAGCCCCAGCCAGGTCACTTAGGAGTGACATCTAATAAAACAAAAACCTTGTCAATCACATGATTTGCAAGGTTTTTTTGTTTTCTACGTATGATGCAATGGCTAACGGAATCATGCCAACTCTGGCTTCCAATTCAACTTTCTAGAAAAAATATAACAGCGTTTATAGCTAACCACTTCTTTTAGACAGTTTACTGTTTCCTTAAATAGGATTTTCTGAAGACAAAAGATACTTCTTTATAACACGATCTGTAAAAAAACAACAACGCTAGGAAGCCACTAGCTATTCCAGGTTTTAATACCATATTTAATTTTTCGGGTGGAGGGAAACAATGATCGTCTAAACAATGGTTAGCTGTTACCGTTTTTAACTACCACAAAATAACTCCTATTTTTCTTTTTTTAGCCCGTAGGTTGTTTGACCTATAAAATCTTTTGGAAAGTTCTCATCTCCCGGAAACCCTAATTTAACGGTTCCACTATCTTCAGGAATGTAATGGGTTTTAAAAATATAATCCCAAAGACTTAAGCTAATTCCAAAGTTAACTCCGTACCTACCTTTTGGTAAATCATAGGCATGATGATATAAATGCATTACAGGATTGTTAATCACATATTTTAATGGACCCCATGTAATTTTGATATTGGCATGATTAAAGTGACCAATTGCTATAGCGATAAAATGTACGATATAGGCCTGATCTGGTTCAAACCCAAACAATAGCATTACGGCAAAGGTCTTTAAGGGCTTGTACAAAATGTTTTCCATCCAATGATATCTTAAATGCGCGGCAAAGCCCATTGCTTTAACACTGTGATGTACTTTATGAAATTTCCAAAAGAATGCATATTTATGTAAAAGTGTATGGGTAAACCATTGCACAAAATCTAAGAGCACAAAGAAGACTGTAAGTTGAACCCAGCTTGGCCATTCTTCGGGATTAACTAAGGCAAGTGATTTGTTGGTGATCCCAATATCTGCAAAACCCAATTGCAACAGTTTGTAAAACCCGCTAATGGCTATAGCAAAAATAAAAAAGTTGAAGAACATGTAAAATCCATCCAACCAAAAGTCTTTCCTGAAAATAGCTTGTTCCTTACGCCATGGAAACACAATTTCTAAAGCCCATACCAATAAGGAGATGACAATAAGTCCATAAAAAAAATTAGTGTACCATGGAACTTCGAATAAAATAGACTTCCAAGTCCAATTTATTTGCCCTATAAAGGCATTCTTAAAACCGCTTAGATATTTTTCCATATCAATATTGCATCACAGTAGTTATACTATCTTTTTCAATAGTTATGTCGTTACAACACCGCCTATCTAACCCAAAGTCAGTGTAATTTTGTGGGTTAAGGACTAAGCTGTATTTAATTATCAAGTTCATACCAATCTATATTTGTCAGGTTTTGACGCCTGCCTTTTGCGATGGGAGCGTAATATTTTGCCAAATAGTTCACTATTACTTCTTCATCATTTCCCAGATCCCATAGGTTCTGCGTTTCTTGCATCCATCTAATAGTAGCTAGCCATTTTTCTCTGGACATGCGGTTTTGGGTCACTAATTTTGCCGAGTGACAATTGGTACAATTATTTACTACAGCCATTAGGCCCTCTCCTTCTACAAAACCTGTTCGCACATGAATTCCATTCTCAATTTTATTATCATCTAGAACATTGGGTACTGCTCCATCTGCTGCTAATACGGGGGTATAATCCCCAGCAAATGACGATTTAAAAGTGGCTAGATTAGGGTCTACCATAAGGTAGATTAATAGGCAAGCCAGTATACCGCAGATGATAAAAACCCTGCACATCAACTGATACACTTTTTTGGCCGCTTCCCGTACTTTTTCTTTCTTATTCATTAACTCACTTTAACAGCTATTCTATGGCATGCGTTATTTAAATACCCTTTAGGATTCCAACCAGGTAATAGCATGGGCTGGGATTTACCTTTAGTGTCTGTTGCTCTGGCCCAAACCTCATAATACCCTTCTCTCGGAAACCTAATAGTTGCTGAAAAATGTTGCCAAGCCAATCTATTCGCAGGAGGCTTTATTTCACACGACTGCCAAGTGCTACCAAAATCTATAGAATAAGCTACCTTACTTACTTGAAGCTCTCCTGCCCAAGCGTGTCCTCTAATAGAAAGCGCATTTCCTTTTTTAATTATAGCACCACTTTTAGGATAGGTAATTATCGACTTAACAGGCATAGATTCTATAATACACATATCTTCATCGTTTACCTTGTCGCCAGGAGCTACTGGCTTACAGGGGATACGGTAGGCCGTACCCGTCATTTTAGCACCATCATGCACCTTGTTTCGAACACGAATTCGATTTATCCATTTTCCCGAAGCAGATGCAGGAAAACCTCCTGCAACCAGTCTAAGCGGATATCCATGCGCTAACGGAATTTCTTTACCGTTCATTTTAAAGGCGATCAAGGTTTCATCCTGTAGCGCCTTATCCAGAGGAATACCTCTAGAGATAGCATCCTTTTTTGGATCTCCGCTTAAATGCGTGTCAGCCGCGTAATATCCAATATACACTGCATCGCCTTTAACGCCCACATCTTGGAGCACATCTTTCAGTCTAACGCCTGTCCAACTGGCACAAGAAACCGCACCCACCGTCCATTGGTTTCCTTTAGCTGGAGGGTCAAATTCACTTCTTCCGTTTCCTCCGCATTCCAAGGTTAGTTGATAGGTATATTGTTTAAATTTTGATTTTAGTTCCTTTAGTCTGTAGGTTCTGGGCTGCTTTACAGATTCTCCATCAAAATGTACAGACC